>NZ_LZML01000119.1:0-68750 GCF_001665695.1 Nocardia sp. 852002-51101_SCH5132738
GGTCCGACAGCATCTTGGACGGGTCGATAGGCTGGACAGAGGTCATCGCGTGAACTTTCTTTCCTTCAAGTGACTTGCCGGTCTTTTGAAGGATCACGCGGTGACCACCCCCTATCCGGCTACGACACGCCCGCACTTTGCTGGCGTCCGGCCATACACCATCCTGCTGGACTCAACCGGAATGCGTAGCTCATGCCCCATATATTTTCATATATTTCCACGCAGGGGATTGGGATGGGAAAGCTGACCGCCGGTGGCGCTGCCGTCGTAGACGGACAGCACCGGGGAGACCGGACATCGGTCTCATGTCGCTAAGCCGTTGGGCATCGGCCCCGGCGGTCAGTCCCGCCGGAACCTACCAGTAGCACCGATATCGTTGGCGAGGTCGCTCAGTCACGCCGCCGGAACAGGTTTGCAAGTGCGTTGATGATGTCTGGTCGTGTCTCGGGTGGCGCACCCCAGAGGGCAAAGATGCAAACGGCCGATCCACACATAGCCAGGATTGCGACAGTCATTGCTACGTTCACCTGCTCAAGCCTTCCTCGGTCAGAGGAAGGAAGACGGAACCTCACCCTGACCAGCGTTCTGGTTTCTGACCAGCGTTCTGGTGTGGTGACGGCCATTCCGTCAGCGGCGCTGAGTCTACATCCGTCAATCCAGGGCGGATACCGTCTCGGCACCACCGGCCGTGCCGGTCGGGGCTGGGATAACGACGGGCTCGGGTGCCTTGTCGGCAAACTCCACGGTGACCGGGGCATGGTCCGACCAACGTAGGGCGTACTCGGCGGCCTTCTCAACACGTGCCGACACGGCTCGGGATGCGATATCCTCCGTTGTGTAAACCGCGTCGATGCGCCAGCCGGCGTCGTTGTCGTAGGCGCGGCCGCGGTAGGACCACCAGCTGTAGGGGCCGGGCACGCCCGGATGGAGTTGGCGGACCACGTCGACATACCCCGCGGCCAGCATCTCGTCGATCCAGGCCCGCTCCCCCGGCAGGAAGCCGGAGTTCTTGACGTTGCCCTTCCAATTCTTGATGTCGAGTTCGGTGTGCGCGACGTTCCAGTCGCCGCAGATCACGAAATCGCGGGTCTGCGCCTTCATATGCCCGCCCAGTTCGCCGAGGAAACGATATTTCTCGTCCTGCATGGGAGTGTCGGCCTCACCGGTGTGCACGTACACGCTCGCGACGGTGACGTCGTCGAAATCGGCCTCCACGTAGCGGCCGACGCCGTCGAATTCGGTGCTGCCGAAGCCGATTCGCACGCGGGTGGGCTCACGGCGGGACAGAATTCCGACCCCGGCGCGGCCCTTGGCGCCCGGCTCGGCGTGGGCGAGGAACCACCCGGCGTCGAGGACCGGCGCCAGTGCCTTGCGGGTCTGGTCATCGGTTGCCCGGGTCTCCTGCAGGCAGATGATGTCGGCCTCGGTCACTGCGAGCCATTCGAGCATCCCCTTCCCGGTCTTGCCGGTAGCTGCGCGTATGCCATTGACGTTGACGGAACTGATGATGCGGGCCACGTATCGACCGTACAATGCGGGAATCAACCCGTCCTCGCGGACATCGCGGCCACGCCGAGCAGGCCGCCGCCGATTCGGAAGGGGTGACGACGATGACGTCCGGCACCACCCAACCCGCCACCTCCCTTGCGCCGATGACAGCCCTGCACACCGGATCGGGTGATCCGCTGCTGCTGTTGCACGGTTTCCTGATGTCGCCGCACTGCTGGGAGGACGTCGCGTCCCGATTGTCCGCTACTTGCGAGGTGTTCGCTCCGGCCTTCGCCGGGCACTGGGGCGGCCCCGACCTCAGCGGCTGGTACATCGACGTGAATCTGCTCGCCGACCGGGTCGAGGAACAGCTCGACGAATTGGGTTGGCGCACCTGCCATATCGCGGGCAACTCGCTCGGCGGCTGGGTCGGCTTCGAATTGGCCCGCCGCGGCCGGGCGCGCACGCTCACCGCCATCGCACCCGCCGGTGGATGGCACAATCCGTCGCTGGCGCAGTTGCGGGTGGGGCTGGAGTTCCTGATGCTGCTGCCGATCGTCGAAATCGGCAAGCGTCTACCGGCCTGGATCCGGTTCAGCGCGCCGGTCCGGCGGGCCACCGCCATGTTGCTGAGCAAGAACATCGCCGCGGCGCCGCGACGCGGAGTGGAAGCGGCGATCATGTCGGCGACCCACTGTGCGGCCATGCTGCCGCTGATCGTCAGCGGTCTGCGGATGGCGGTTCTCGACGATCTGTCCACCGTGCGGACGCCGGTGCGCCTGCTGATGTGCGAATTCGACCGGATCATCCCGAACCGCATGTACGCCAAGCGTTTTCTGCGGGAACTGCCCGAGACCGCAGACCGCATCCTGGTGCACGGCGTGGGTCACGTCCCGATGCTGGAGGCTCCCGACCGCATCGCGACCCTCATCGCCGAGCACGTCTATGCCAGCCGCACGCGTCTGCGGGCGGTGTGAGAAAGGCCGGCGGATCGGTTCGAACCCCTCGGCGCCGATCCGCCGGCCGCCATCACGTGGCGATCACCGGCCCAGCAGGCCCTTCGCGATATGGGTCACCTGGATCTCGTTGCTACCGGCGTAGATCATCAGCGACTTCGCGTCGCGGGCGAGTTGTTCGACGCGGTATTCCTGCATGTAGCCGTTACCGCCGAACAGTTGCACGGCCTCCATCGCGACCTCGGTGGCAGTCTCCGAGCAGTACAGCTTGATCGCCGAGGCCTCGGCCAGGGTCGGCGGTTTGCCCGCACGGCCGCGTTCGAGGGTGTTGAAGACCATGTTCTGCACGTTGATGCGGGCGATCTCCATCTTCGCGAGCTTGAGCTGCACCAGCTGGAAGCGGCCGATCTCCTGACCCCACAGCATGCGGGTCTTGGCGTATTCCACACACAGCCGGTGACATTCGTTGATGATGCCCAGCGCCATGAAGCCCACGCCCACCCGCTCGGCGACGAAACTCGTTCGCGCGCTTTCTCGCCCGTCGCCGCCCTTGTGCTCCTCGGTCTCGCCGAGCAGCCGGTCCTTGCCCAATCGCACGCTGTCGAAGAACAATTCGCCGGTGGGTGAGGAGTGCAAACCCATCTTCTTGAACGGTTTGCCCTGGGTGAAGCCCTCCATGCCCTTGTCGAGGACGAAGGTGAGCACCTTGCGATCGCGTTTGTCGGTGCCGTCGCCCTCGTCGAGTTTGGCGTAGACGACCACCACATCGGCGTACGGACCGTTGGTGATGAAGGTCTTCTGGCCGTTGAGGATGTAGTCCTCGCCGTCGCGCTTGACCGAGGTCTTCATGCCGCCGAAGGCATCCGAACCCGAATCCGGTTCCGTGATGGCCCAGGCCGCGACCTTCTTCAAGGTCACGATATCGGCGAGCCAGCGTTCCTTCTGCGCGAGCGTGCCGCGCGACATGATGGTGGCCGCGCCGAGACCGATCGAGACGCCCATCGCGGCGACCAAACCCATACTGACGCCGGACAATTCGCTGATCAGCACCGCCATCAACGACTGCTGCTCGCCGAACGGGTCACTGCCGGACCTGGGTTTCTTGTCGCGCTGTCCGGCCTCGTCCGGCGCGGCCTCGGCGGCACGCTGCTTGGTGAGCATCTTCTCTATCGCCTCGGCGCCCATGACGTCGATGCCGAACTCGCCGAACAGTTTTCGCAAGATCGGATACGGCGGCATCTCACCGCTGTCGAGGGCGTCCAGATGCGGCCGGATCTCCTTGTCGATGAAGGCGCGCACGGCCGCGCGGATCATCTCGTCGGTCTCGGACCATTCGAACATCGTCATTCTCCTCCAGCGTCAGGGCAGCCGGGCTGCGATGTCGTCGATCAGCCAGGGGCCGTCGGTTTCGATGGTCTTCACGTCGTGCCAGCCGCCGAGTTCGGAGATGGCCCCGCCCTGGACGGCGAAGACCTTGCCGGTGACCGGGCATTTGTCGGTGGCCAGATAGGCGACCAGCGGCGAGATGTTGGCCGGGCTGAAGGCGTCGAATTCGCCTTCGCCCACCTCGGCGGCGAAGATCGCGCCCATACCGGGTGTGGCCAGGGTCAAGCGGGTGCGCGCCATCGGGGCGATGGCGTTGACCCGCACGCCGTAGCGTTCCAGTTCCTCCGCCGCGACCAGGGTCAACGCGGCGATACCGGCCTTGGCCGCGCCGTAGTTCGCCTGGCCGGCGTTGGGCAGGGTGACGCCGGAGGCCGAGGCGGTGTTGACGACGGCGGCATTGGGCTGCTTACCGGCCTTCGACTGGTCCTTCCAGTACGCCGCGGCATGGCGCAGCACGTTGAAGTGGCCCTTCAGATGCACCGCGATGACCGCGTCCCACTGCGATTCCTCCAGACCGGCGATGAACCCGTCACGCAGGATGCCGGCGTTGTTGATCACCACGTCGAGCGCGCCGAATTCCGAGATCGCCTGGTCCACCAGGTTTTTCGCACCGTCCCACTGCGCCACGTTGTCGGTGTTGGCCACCGCCTTCCCGCCCTCGGCGCGGATCTCCTCCACCACCTGCTGCGCCGGTCCGGCGTCGGCGCCCTCTCCGGCGTTGCTCCCGCCCAGATCATTCACCACCACCGAAGCGCCCTCGCGCGCGAACAACAGCGCGTGTTCGCGTCCGATGCCGCGGCCGGCGCCGGTGATGACGGCGACCCGCCCATCCAATACACCCATGAAAGTCTCCTCGGCTACGAGTTGTCGGCGACGACCGCCAGGCCGTCGGTCAGAACGAGATCGGTTCCGCGCGCGGTGCGGAACGCGTAGGTGGTGTCGGAGCCGGTCGAGCCGACCTTCCAGATCTGCGTCTCCAGATCGTCGCCGGGGAACACCATCTTCGAGAAGCGCACCGCGAAACGCTTCAACCGGTGCACATCGGAACCGGCGACCTCGGTGAGGACCGCCCACGACGACATCGCCATCGTGCACAGACCGTGCGCGATGATGCCGGGCAGTCCCGCGTCCTTGGCCACCTGCTCGTCCAGGTGCAGCGGCACCGGATCGCCGGAGGCGGGGGCGTAGCGGTAGGTCTGATCGTCGTCCACGTGGGCGGCGACCCGGGCCAGGGGCGGGCGCGCCTCCAGTTCCGGATCGAACTTGTGCGCCGGCGCGCTCTCACCGACCCGCTTGCCGACATCGATGTTGCGGAAGAAGGCGGTCAGGTACTGCTCGTTGACCAGCTCGCCCTCGGAGTCCCGGCATTCGATGAGAATGGTGATGGTGGTGCCGTTCTCCCGGCCCTCGTAGCCGACCGCCTTGGCCCGCGAGACCAGCCGATCACCGGGCCGGATCGGGCGGTGGAAGTGAAAGTCCTGCTCGCCGTGCACGACTCGGCCGAAGATGTCCATCGGGACGACGTCGATCACGGGCATCATCATCGCCTCGAAGACGGGCACGATGGCGAAGACGGGTGAGGCGATATCGCCGGACAGGTGGGCCGGAATCGGGTCGTTGGTGGCCGCGGCGTACTCGGCGATCCGCTCCCGGGTGACCTCGAATCGTTCCTCGTCGGACCAGACGTCGAGGCCCGCGTCGTCGAATTCCACGGGCCGGGGTGCTGTTTCGGTGGCCATATGCGCCTCGCTATGCCGTCGCGAGCGCGTCGAGCTGGTCGAGGGTGGTGTCCAGCTGCTTGGCGCCGTCCTTCTCCACCGCCTTGCCGAGCGCGCCCTTGATGAGCGCGCCCTCGAAATCGCCGGAGACCGAGAACGTGCTGCCGGCCCCCTCGGGCGTGATGTCGAAGGAGAACTTCACCTTCACACCGGCCATACCGGCGCCGCTGAGTACCAGGTTGTTCGGCGAATTCACCTCCTCGACAACCCATTCCATCTTGTTCGCCATGCCGAGCATCATGATCTTGGCGACCAGCTTCGAGCCCGTGGTGAGCGTGGCCGGCGGTTCCTCCATCCAGCGCTCGTGGATGGTGAACCACTTGTCCCAGGTCTGCGGATCCGAGACGACCGCCCACAGCGCGTCCGGGGTGGCGTTGAGGTTCTTGGTGGCTTCGATGTGACCCATGCTCGTACTCCTTTCAGCGCTCGGCGCGCTGGTAGGCGGTGACGACCGCGGCTCCGCCGAGGCCGATGTTGTGCTGTAGCGCGGCGGTGACGCCGTCCACCTGACGCTTGTCGGCCTCGCCGCGCAGCTGCCAGGTGAGCTCGCTGCATTGCGCCAAACCCGTCGCGCCCAGCGGATGCCCCTTGGAGATGAGGCCGCCGGAGGGGTTGACCACCCACTTGCCGCCGTAGGTCGTCTGCTCGCCGTCGATGAGGCTGCCGGCCTCGCCCTCGCCGCACAGGCCCAGCGCCTCGTAGAGCAGCAGTTCGTTGGCGGAGAAGCAGTCGTGCAGTTCGATCACCTGGAAGTCCTGCGGGCCCAGGCCCGACTGCCGGTACACTTGCTGCGCGGCTTGCACATTCATGTCGTAGCCGATGAGGTTCTTCGCGGTGCCGTCGAAGGTGGACGCGAAATCGGTGGTCATCGCCTGGCCCACGATCTCCACCGCCCGCCCGGCCAAACCGTGGCGGTCGACGAAGTTCTCGGAGGCCAGGACCACCGCGCCCGAACCGTCCGAGGTCGGCGAGCACTGCAGCTTGGTGAGCGGGTCGTAGATCATCCTCGCGCCCAGGATGTCGTCGAGCGAATACTCGTCCTGGAACTGCGAATACGGGTTGTTCACCGAATGCTTGTGGTTCTTGAATCCGATCTTCGCGAAATGCTCCGCGGTGGTGCCGTACTGCTTCATATGTTCGCGGCCCGCGGCGCCGAACATCCACGGCGCCGGCGGGAACAGCACTTCGGAGATCTCGGCCAGCGCCATCATGTGCTTGGCCATCGGCTGCTCGCGGTCGTCCCAGGTGGAGCCGAGCGATCCGGGCTGCATCTTCTCGAAGCCCAGCGCCAGCGTGCAGTCGGCCAGCCCGCCCCGAATCGCCTGTGCCGCAAGGTAGAGCGCGGTGGATCCGGTGGAACAGTTGTTGTTCACGTTGATCACCGGGATACCGGTCATCCCCAGTTCGTAGACCGCGCGCTGGCCGGAGGTGGACTCGCCGTAGACGTAGCCGACGTAGGCCTGCTGCACCTCGCGATAGTCGATTCCGGCGTCGGCCAGCGCCTTGGTGCCGGATTCGCGGGCCATATCCGGGTAGTCCCACGCACGGGTCGTCCCGTCGGCCTCCTCGACCTGCCGTCGCCCCGGTTTCTCGAACTTCGTCATTCCGACGCCGACGACGTAGACCTTGTTCGTCATCGAACCACCCTTCTCCCAGTCGGCCGCCCCGGCGAGCGGCAGCGGTCGATCCGTTCCGATCGAACTGGAAACAAACATACGGAGCTGTATGTAAATGCGCAATAGGGTGCGTGAGGTCGCTGCCGGATCGGGAGGTATGCGCAGTTAGGACGTTTGTGTTGATACGTACAGGTGCATCTGTAGCTCGCTATAGCGCCCGCCCCGCCGCCGGCGCACCGGCGGGGCGGTACGGCAGTCAGCGGTGGCGCCCGTAACAGCAGCCCGATCTCCCGCGCGCGAGAGTCGGCGCATCGGACTGCGCCGCAGCGTCATTCGTCGCGAGGCGGCTACCGGGAAGCCCCACGGCCACCGCACATCGGCGCCGGCGCGGAGCCTTTCAGAGCTCTCAGCCCCCGATTCCCAGGCCCGGCAGTGCGGATTCGGCGGCCCGGCGCAGATGCGCGGAAGCTCGCTGCCAGCGGCGGTGGGCACGCTCCGGATCGGGGGATACGAAGTTGGAGACCAGAATTCCGCGCAAGGTGTCCATCGCGGTATAGGCGAAGTCCCGAACTTCCTTGCGCCGCAATTCGTCCGGGACCAATTGCGATACCGCCATCAGGACGGCGTTGTTGACGAACGGCTCGACCTTCTCGGCCTCGGCGGCCAGCACCGGATCGGTGCGCCCGGCCACCCACAGCTCCATGGCCGCGATGAACAGCGGTCCTTGATGCAGCTCCCACATCGCGTCGAGGGTGGCGCCGATCGGATCGTCGCCGGCGCGCAACCGGCCCAGCTCCTTCATCGCGGCCTCGGTGCGCCGCTGCGCCAGATGCGAGATGGCGGCCACCACCAGATCCGTCTTGGAACCGAAATGGTGCACCTGAGCGCCGCGAGTGACCCCGGCCCGTTCCGCGACGCGCGGCGTCGTGGTGCCCGCATAGCCGTATTCGACCAGGCAATCGATGGTCGCGTCGAGCAGCCGCACCCGCATCTCACTGCTGCGCTGCTCCTGCGTACGACGCGGCGGCTTACCGACGGCAGATCTGGCCATTCGGAAATCCTACACTTACATACACACGTGCATGAAACTCACTCGGGCTCGTGCGCCGCACGGCCGCGCTGGATCGCGGCCAGCACCACACGCACGCCGGCGCCGATGAGCGCCAGATCGGCCAGGATCTGCACAGTCACCATGACGCGGGCGGCCTGCGAGGTCGCAGCGATATCGCCGAAACCGACCGTTCCCAGCACGGTCACCGTGAAGTAGAGGGAATCGACCCGGGTCAGCAGGATCGTGAAACTGTCCGGCGCGGCCGACGACATCAACACATACGTCGTGGCGAATACGAGAATGAACACCACCGCGATCATGGTCAGCGCCTCGGCTCCGCGGAGTCCGGGATAGGGCGCGGCGACGATCCGCGTGGCCTGCCGCACGATGAGCACGACGACCAACACCAGACCACCACACAGGCCCAGTAGCGGGCCGAGCTTGTCCAGATGATGAAAGGGCAGGACGAAATACAGCGCGACGAGCACGATCGTCGTCACCGCGGTTCGGGCGGCGGCATACAACGCCGCCCGCCGCCGCGCACCGTCACCGCCGCTCCACTGTTCCTGCGGATCCATCCTGACCTCCCGGTCGAGTTCTGCCGCCTGCTCGGGATCACTCAACCACGCCGGAGGGTCGCACAAGGGGAGGTTGCCCGGCGTTCTCCCGGTCGGCTACAGGCGAGGAGCGACCGGTTCACGGCGTCGCGCCACGCGGCGAGACGACCACACGGTGATGGTGAACAGCACCACCCCTGCGACGGCGAGGCCCGCGCCCACGACGGCGGGCGCGGTGTAACCGAGGCCCGCCGCGATCACGAGGCCGCCCAGCCAGGCGCCGGCGGCGTTGGCGATGTTCAGGGCGGCGTGGTTGAGGGCGGCGGCGAGGGTTTGGGCGTCGTGGGCGACGTCCATCAGGCGGGTTTGCAGGCCGGGCGCCAGTGCGGCTCCGGAAGCGCCGACCAGGAAGGCGCCCGCGGCGGCGGTGAACGGATTGTGTGCTGCCGCAACGAAAGCCGCGAGAATCACGACCATCGCGATCAGCGCGACGAACACCGAGCGGTCCACGCCGCGGTCGGCGAGGACGCCGCCGCCGATGTTGCCCGCGACCATGCCCAGGCCGAACAGTGCCAGCACGATCGGCACGAGGCCCTGACCCATGCCGGCGACATCGGTGAGGGTCGAGGTGATGTAGGTGTACACCGCGAACATGCCGCCGAAGCCGACCGCGCCGACCAGCAGGGTCAGCAGGACCTGGGGGCGGCGCAGGGCGGTCAGTTCGGTGCGCGGATCGGTCACCCGCACGCCGTGCAGATCGGGCACGAAGCGGGTGATCGCGAGGACCGTGGCGAGCCCGATGACGGCGACGACCACGTAGGCGTCACGCCAGCCGAGCCCCTGCCCGAGCCAGGTGGCCGCGGGGACGCCCACCACATTGGCGGCACTCAGGCCCAGCATCACCGCGGCGACGGCCTTGGCCCGCTGCCCCACCGGCGCCAGCGAGGCGGCGGCCAGCGAGGCGACACCGAAGTAGGCGCCGTGCGGCAGACCGGCGACGAAACGCGCGGCGACCAACGCCGGGAACGCCGGGGCCAGCACCGAGGCGATATTTCCGACGGTGAACGCGATCATCAAGCCGATCAGCAGGCGCTTACGCGGCATGCGGGCGCACAGTGCCGCGATCACGGGCGCGCCGACCACCACGCCCAGCGCGTACGCCGAGACGGCATGTCCGCCGGTGGGCTCGGAAACATGCAGATCCGCGGCGATGTCGGGCAGTAGTCCCATGGTGACGAATTCGGTGGTGCCGATCCCGAAACCGCCGAGCGCCAGCGCGAGCATCGCCGGAACATGCCATCCGGTGCGGACGGAAGTCTCCCGCGCCGAGCCGAGCGCCGCACGGGACGACGCGTCACTCGCAGACGGCGCCGAGGGGAAGTCGACGGGAGGTGCGGTACGCACGGGAGCTGAGTCGGCCACGGGTGTGGCCAACACGCGCGGCCGTCGCGGTGATACCGGCGGCCGGGGTGATTCGACTCACCGGAACCGGCTTCCGCTCGCCAGCGTCGTCCGAGGAGCATCGAAATCGTTGCGGGACAACGGCTCTCGCCGCATCGGAGGCCGCGCCCGGCGCGCTGTCGGATACCTCACACGCCGCGCGATCGGGTGCGGAAAGCAATTCGGGCACCCGCGGCCACCGGGATCGGTGGGGGCGGGTGCCCGGATATGTCTACCGGCCGCGCCGGATTCCGGCCGGTCGTGAGCGTTCAGCTCAGTTCGCGCGCCAGGTTGGCGTCGAGCACACCGAGGAATTCCTCGGTGGTCAGGTAGCCCTGGTTGCCGCCGACCAGCAGCGCCAGATCCTTGGTCATCTGGCCGCTCTCGACGGTCTTGATCACGACGTCCTCGAGGGTCTGCGCGAAGCCGATGACCTCGGGGGTGTTGTCCAGCTTGCCGCGATGCGCCAGACCCCGCGTCCACGCGAAGATCGAGGCGATCGGGTTCGTGGAGGTGGGCTTGCCCTGCTGGTGCTGCCGGAAGTGGCGGGTCACCGTGCCGTGCGCGGCCTCGGCCTCACAGGTGCGGCCGTCCGGGGTGAGCAGCACCGAGGTCATCAGGCCCAGCGAGCCGAAGCCCTGCGCCACGGTGTCGGACTGCACGTCGCCGTCGTAGTTCTTGCAGGCCCAGACGTAGCCGCCTTCCCACTTGAGCGCGGAGGCGACCATATCGTCGATCAGCCGGTGCTCGTAGGTCAGTCCGGCGGCCTCGAACTCTTCCTTGAACTCGGTCTCGAAGATCTCCTGGAAGGTGTCCTTGAACATGCCGTCGTAGGCCTTCAGGATGGTGTTCTTCGTCGACATGTAGACCGGGTAGTTCTGCTGCAGGCCGTAGTTCAGCGACGCCCGCGCGAAGTCCTCGATCGACTTCTTGAAGTTGTACATACCCATGACGACGCCGCCGTCCTCGGGCATCTTCACCACTTCGTGGACGATCGGCTCGGAGCCGTCCTCCGGGGTGAACTGAATCGTGACGGTGCCGGCCTGATGCACCTTGAAGTCGGTGGCGCGGTACTGGTCACCGAAGGCGTGACGGCCGATGATGATCGGCTTGGTCCAGCCGGGCACCAGGCGCGGAACGTTGGAGATGATGATCGGCGCGCGGAAAATGGTGCCGCCGAGGATGTTACGAATCGTGCCGTTCGGCGAACGCCACATCTTCTTGAGACCGAATTCCTCGACACGTGCCTCGTCGGGGGTGATGGTGGCGCATTTGACGCCGACGCCGTGTTTCTTGATGGCGTTGGCCGCGTCGACGGTCACCTGGTCATCGGTCTTGTCGCGAGTTTCGATGCCGAGGTCGTAGTACTCGAGGTTCACATCGAGGTACGGATGGATCAGCTTGTCCTTGATGAACTGCCAGATGATCCGGGTCATCTCGTCGCCGTCGAGTTCGACGACGGTCCCTTCAACCTTGATCTTGGACATGGATCTTCGTGTCCTCCTAAGGAAGGTGTGCTCCCATTGCACGGCCAGGCGAGCACGCTTGTGAGCGGACCCCAGCTGTTCAACAGACAACGTATACGCCCCGCGTTGTCCACGAGACGCCTGGTGCTAAACAAGACAAGCGTACTGGTGCGCTGGGTCTCACTGACAGGGGCGGTCCCATTGCGAGCTACCCACGTCACACCGGCCCGATGTCCGGTCGCCAGGGAAACGGACATACACCGCGAACATCCGCCTCGAATCGGGCGAGCCCAACCCTCGCCCCCGCCGTGACCGATTGTTACCATCCACGGCAGGTCATGAGTGCCAGCGCCAAGCCCCGGCTCGCTGGCCGGCAACCCTCCAGTTGCGGTGGGGTGCTCCGGGTGATTGACCGGGCTCTCGAAAGCCGAGGGCAAGCGCGACTGTCAGGAGCAACAAGTGAGTGAGTCCACCGTGCCCATCGTCGACAAGTGCGTGGAGGCGGCGGAGCGGCGCAGGCGTATCGCTACCATCGGGGATGTGTGTGCCCCAGCCCTCCGTACCGCCTCGACCACGCGTGCGCTCTCGCCGTGCGCCGACCCGGCGGCCTCCGGCGCCGTGTTCCGGCAGGTCCGCGGGCCGATGCGGATCCTGGGACTCGACGGCACGGGAGTAGACGGCCTGGCACGGCTCGACGTGGTGACGGCACGGTGACCGTGAGTATCGAATCGAGCACGTCACGCCCGGGCGCAACGACACTGCTACCACCCGCGGACGGCACGGTGGGCATCATCGGCATCGGCGATGTCCGCGTCGAGAACGGGGCGGTCGTCCCCGGTGTCGAACTGGCCGTGCAGCGCTGGGGCGAACTGGCCCCCGGCCTGGACAACGTGGTGCTGGTCGAGCACGCATTGACCGGAGATTCGCACGTCTGCGGACAGCCCGACGAACTGCACGCCCTTCCGGGCTGGTGGGACGGACTGGTCGGACCGGGCGCCGCATTGGACACCGATCGCTGGTGCGTGATCGCGACCAACGTTCTGGGTGGTTGCCAGGGCAGCACCGGCCCCTCGTCCCTCGCGCCGGACGGAAAGCCTTGGGGCGCACGGTTTCCGGAGATTTCGATTCGTGACCAGGTGAGCGCCGAAGTGGTGCTGCTGGACCTGCTCGGCATCTCCCGCATCGCCGCGGTGGTCGGCGGTTCGATGGGCGGCATGCGAGTGCTGGAATGGATGGTCGGCTATCCCGATCGCGTCGACGCGGCCCTGGTGCTGGCGGTCGGCGCCCGCGCCACCGCGGATCAGATCGGCACCCAGACCACCCAGATCGCCGCGATCACCTCGGATCCGGACTGGCAGGACGGCAATTATCACGACACCGGCCGCCGCCCGCAGGCCGGGCTGGGCATCGCGCGCCGGATCGCGCATCTGACCTACCGCACCGAATTCGAACTCGACCATCGGTTCGCCAACACCGCCCAGGGTGACGAAAACCCTTGGGACGGTGGCCGTTACGCGGTGCAGAGTTATCTGGAACATCAGGCCGACAAGCTGGTCGCGCGGTTCGACGCGGCCACCTACGTGCTGCTGACCGAGGCCATGAACCGGCACGACGTCGGGCGCGGACGCGGCGGTATCGAGGCCGCGCTGGCCGCCACCCCGGTGCCCTGCGTGGTCGGCGGCGTGGACTCGGACCGGTTGTATCCGTTGCGGACTCAGCAGGAACTGGCCGATCTCCTGCCCGGCTGCAAGGGCCTGGAAGTCGTGCATTCGCGCGACGGCCACGACGGTTTCCTCACCGAGACCGAGGCGATCGGCAAATTGCTGGAGCAGACGATGGAGTTGGCGCGCGCCGCGCAGGACGCCCGCGCGTCCTGAGTTCAGCCGACGCCGAGGCTGCTGATGGTGACCGCCAGCACGATGATCGCGCCGCCCAGCACGGTGTAGGCGCCGATGTCGAACGGGCGGCTGCGCACCGCCAGCAGCCCCACCCGGGCCGTCGGCAGGCACAACCGGAACACCGCCGCCAGCAGGGTCGCCCCGCCGATGAAGAACGCGCCGCGCCGCCACCGGTCCTGGGCCACGAAGACCACCGCGACCAGCAGCACCACCACGACCAGCAGCATCGGCAGATGAACCTGGAAGAAGCGGCTCGCCGGGCTGGAATGCTGTGGGTGGGTGGTCGGCACGTCGGTCACGGCTGCGATTCTCGCATGTCCGGTCGTGCCACCCCCGGGAGCGGGGGCGGGCCCGGTCACGATGGCCACCGGATGCGGCCGCCGCGACCGAGCTGCGATCAGACGCCGAACGGTGCGGCGTAGCGGATACGGCCCGCCGGGAGCGGATGGTCCGCGTCGAGCGCGAGGGCCATCAGCGCGTCATCGGGGACATCGATGCTCAGATCGATGCCGTATCGGCTTGCCCGCCGGAAACCGAACCGCGGGTAGTACTCGGGGTGGCCGAGCACTGTGACGAAATGCTCGCCGCGGTCGGCAGCGGCCCGCAGTGCGGCACGAACGGCCGCCGCCCCGGCACCGGTGCCTTGATACTCGGGCAGTACGGCGCACGGTCCCAGGCACAGCGCCGGGATATCGCCGATATGACAACGAGTCAGCAGCGCATAGCCGACGACTGCGTCGTCCGGTCCGGTCGCCACGATCGACAGGCCGTCGATCCAGGCCGGGTCGGCGCGTAGCGCCTCGACGAGGTCGGCCTCGTCGGGCCGGTCGAATGCGGCGGTAGTGACCGCGTGGACGGCGGGGATGTCGGCGGCGGTTTCGGCGCGCGTGATCCAGGTTCGAATAGTCAATGCTACGAATCCGTTTCGTATCGATCGGGTGATGAGTCGACGCGGCTGCGCGAGCGGGCGCTCGGCGCAATCGCGGACGAGATCAGGCCGACGCGCGGAAGGGGCCCTGGGGAAGGTGTCCGGCACCTGCGCGCACGGCGGCCTCACGCACAGTCATCGATCCACCTCCCGGGAGCTCATCGATACCGAGGCGATCGCGGCATCGTCGAAACGGATCGGCCGTCGCCATACGGCCGCCGATCACGGTAACAGAGGCCGGGCTGCGAGGCGTACCACTTATCCGGGACGGGTACCGTCTCGGTGTGCTCAAGCTGGTGTTCTTCGAACCGCGTATCCCACCGAATACGGGCAATGCGATCCGTTTGGCGGCCGGCACGGGATGCGAACTGCATCTGATCGAGCCGCTCGGATTCGATCTGTCGGAGCCGAAGCTGCGCCGCGCCGGACTGGACTACCACGATCTCGCGGTGGTCACCGTGCACGAAAACCTCTCCGCCGCATGGAAATCCCTGCGTCCCGAGCGCGTCTTCGCCTTCACCACGCACGCCACCACGCACAACACCGATATCTCCTACCGGGCCGGAGACGTCCTGCTGTTCGGTCCGGAACCGACCGGGTTGCCGGCCGACGTCCTGGCCGACCCGCACATCACCGATCAGCTGCGCATCCCGATGCTGCCCGGTCGCCGGTCGATGAACCTGTCCAACGCCGCGGCGGTCGCGGTGTACGAGGCGTGGCGGCAGCTGGGGTTCCCGGGCGCCGTGTAGACGCCGAGCCCCCACCGGCCGAACGGCACGCCTCAGATGTCGATCGTGAAGCGTTTGAAGCGGGAGGTGGCGCCCGCGGTGAGGTGGACGGCCGACTTGGGCACGCCGTAGTGCTGGGCGAGAAGTTCGATCGCGGCCTTGTTGGCCTTGCCTTCCACCGCGGGGGCGCGCACGTACAGCTGCAGGGTGCCGTCGTCGAGGATTTCGACGAGGGGGCCCTTGCGGCTGTTGGGTTTGATGGTCGCGCGGACCACGGTCGCCACGTGCTGCTCCTCGATGTCGGTCGGTGGGACGAGCGTAGCCGCGACCGTTCAGCGGAAATCGCGTGACTTCGAGGCCATGCGCAGGTCCATGCGCTGCAGATGTTCCGCCACCACACTCACCACACCCTCGGCGTTCTGCACCCGCCCCCGGATCAGCAGCGCGGGAGCGCCCTGGGCGATGCGCCGATAGCGGCGCCACAGCCCCACCGAACACACCACGTTCACCATGCCGGTCTCGTCCTCCAGATTGATGAAGGTGACCCCGGACGCGGTGGCCGGTCGCTGCCGGTGCGTCACCGCACCGCCGATCAGCACCTTCGACCCGTCGGGCACGGCGAGCAGCCGGTTCGCCGCGACCACGCCGAGTTCGTCCAGCCGCGGACGCAGGAATTCGGTGGGATACCGACCGGGCGACACACCGGTCGCCCACACATCGGCGGCCGCCATTTCCAGTTCGCTCATCCCGGGCAGCGCCGGTGCGTCGGTGACCGCCCCGGTCCCCGGCAGCCGATCCGCCCGCTCCCCCGCCGCCGCACCGGCCGCCCACAGCGCCTGCCGCCGGTCGAGACCGTGGCCCGATGCGGACTCGATGCTGCCGAGCGCACCCGCGGTGGCCAGGGCCTCGGCCTGCGGCACCGTCAACTCGACCCGCCCGGTCAAATCCAGAAACGATCGATAGGGACCGGAAGACCGTGCGGCGACGATCTTTTCGGCCACGTCGTCACCGAGGTGCCGGACCGCGGACAAGCCCAGTCGCACCTGGGTTCCGCACTGCTCGAGCGTCGCCCCGGCCAGGCTGTGATTGATATCCGGCCCGTGCACCACCACCCCGTGCCGGCGGGCGTCGGCCACCAGCGACTGCGGAGAGTAGAAACCCATCGGCTGCGCGTTCAGCAGCCCCGCGCAGAACGCCGCGGGATGATGCAGTTTGAACCAGGCCGAATAGAACACCAGCGCGGCGAAACTCTGCGAATGACTTTCCGGGAAACCGAAATTCGCGAAGGCGTAGATCTTCTCGTAGATGCGATCGGCCAGCTCTCCGGTGATTCCGTGCAGATCACGCATGCCCTGATAGAAGCGGCCGCGCAGCCGCTCCATGCGCTGCGGTGACCGTTTCGATCCCATCGCGCGGCGCAACTGGTCCGCCTCGGCGGCGGTGAAACCCGCGATATCGATCGCCATCTGCATGAGTTGTTCCTGGAACAGCGGAATTCCGAGGGTGCGGGCCAGCGAACTCTCGAGCGCCGGATGGTCGAGCGTCACCTCCTCCCGGCCGTTGCGCCGGCGGATATAGGGATGCACCGAACCGCCCTGAATGGGGCCGGGCCGGATCAGCGCGACCTCCACGACGAGATCGTAGAAGGCACGCGGGCGCAGCCGCGGCAGTGTCGCCATCTGGGCGCGCGACTCGACCTGGAACACTCCCACCGAATCCGCGCGCGCCAGCATCTCGTAGACGGCGGATTCGGTGAGATCGAGGGCGTGCAATTCCACGACCTCACCTTTGTGCTCGCGCACCAGATCGATCATGTAGTGCAGGGCCGAGAGCATGCCCAGACCGAGCAGATCGAATTTCACCAGACCCGCTGCGGCACAATCGTCCTTGTCCCACTGCAGCACACTGCGCCCGGGCATGCGCGCCCACTCCACCGGGCAGACGTCGGCGATCGGCCGATCACAGATCACCATGCCGCCGGAATGAATACCGAGATGTCGCGGCAGGCCCTCGATCTCACCCGCCAGTTCCAGGACCCGGTCCGGAATATCGGTATGCGTTTCGGATGCCACCCCGGTCCATCGGCTCACCTGTTTGCTGAACGCGTCCTGCTGGCCGGGCGAGAAACCCAGCGCGCGAGCAGCATCGCGCACCGCGGACTTGCCGCGATAGGTGATCACATTGGCCACCTGGGCGGCGTATTCGCGACCGTACTTGCGGTAGACGTGCTGGATCGCCTCTTCCCGGCGATCGGATTCGATATCGAGATCGATATCGGGCGGGCCGTCGCGTTCGGGCGCCAGGAAACGTTCGAACAGCAGATCGTTGGCGACCGGATCCACATTGGTGATGCCGATCGCGTAGCAGACCGCGGAATTGGCCGCCGACCCCCGGCCCTGGCACAGGATGTCGTTCTGTTTGCAGAAGTGGACGATATCGTGCACGACCAGGAAGTAGCCGGGAAAATTCAGTTCGGTGATGATCCGTAGTTCGTGTTCGATCTGCCGGTACGCCTTGGGATTCCCCTCCGGCGGGCCGTAACGATCGCGCGCTCCGGCGAGGGTGAGTTCCCGCAGCCAGGAATTCTCGTCGTGGCCGGGCGGCACGTCGAACGGCGGTAATTCGGGGGCGATCAAGCGCAGATCGAAGGCGCATGCGCGAGCCAGATCGACCGCCCCGGCCACCGCCTGCGGGTATTCGGCGAAGAGCCGGGCCATTTCCGCACCCGAGCGCAGATGCGCGCCACCGGTGGGCGGCAGCCAGCCGTCGATGTCGTCCAGACTGCACCGTGCCCGGATGGCCGCCAGCGCCATCGCCCGGCGCCCCTGCGCCGGGGTGGCGAAATGCGCTGCGGTCGTGGCGATCACCGGCACGTCCAACCGGGTGGCGAGGGCGATCAACCGGGCATTGCGTTCGTCGTCGTCGGGCACTCCGTGGTGGGTGAGTTCGACGCTCACCCGGTCGCGGCCGAACAGATCCATCAGCCGGCGCAGCGCCGCCTCCGCCTCGGCGTCACCCCGCTCCAGCGCCCGGCGCACATGACCTTTGCGGCAGCCGGTGAGAATATGCCAGTGCCCGTCGGCGGCGGCGGCGAGCCGGTCCAGGTCGTAGCGCAGGATTCCCTTCTCACCGGCCACCATATGTGCCGCCGACATCTCCCGCGACAGCCGCCGATATCCCTCCTGCCCGCGCGCCAGCACCAGCAGATGCGGCCCGGACGGGTCCGGTTCCCCCGTGCGCGGTTGCGAATCGTCCATCGGAGCGGAGCCGAATATCGTTGTCGCGTCGCGAATTTCACCCAGCGACAATTCGGCGCCGAACACCGTCGGCAGCCCCCATTCGGCGGCGGCCTCGGCGAAACGCACCACCCCGTAGAAGCCGTTGTGATCGGTGAGCGCCAGGGCCTCGAGCCCCAGGCGCACCGCCTCCTCCACCAACTCCTCGGGTTGGCAGGCGCCGTCGAGAAAGCTGTAGGCCGAATGCGTATGCAATTCCGCATACGGCACCAGCGGACCGCTCGGCTCCGGCCGCGACCCCGCCCGGTATTCGCCGCGTGTATGCGACCACGCCGGGCTGTCTCCGCCGTCACCCGGCGGGGCGGCCCCGCGCCCAGGCAGACCGGAGAGCACCCGCTCCATTTCCGCCCAGGTGGGCGGGCCGTTTCCCCAGCCCATATCGGCACGCACCTTCGTAGATTCGAACGTATATTCGATACCGATGCTAACTCGTGGGCGCAACGTTCGGAAGGCGGCCCCGCTGCGATCAGCGGGTCCGGACGAATATCCCGCCGACCACCGCGGCGGCGAGCAGTGCGAGGACGGCGATCACCAGCGACGTCCGCAGGCCGCCGAGGAAGTCACCGGCCACCAGCGTGCCGAATACCGCGACCCCGACCGCGCCGCCGACCTGCCGCGCCGTGTTGAGCTGCGCGGACGCCACCCCTGCCCGGGCGGCCGGCACGCTCTCCAGCACCGCACTGGTCATCGCCGGCACGACCGTTCCCGCACCGAAGCCGACCGGGACGGTCGCCACCCAGATCATCCACAGCGGAGCATCCGCACCGGCCAGAACGAGCAGCAGCAGACCACCCGCGAAGGCGAGCTGCCCACCGACGATCGGCGAGCGCGGGCCGACCGCGGCGGTGATCCGGCCTCCGAGCAGATTCGCGGTCAGCGCGGCCAGGCTCATCGGCAGGAATACCAGCCCGGTCACCAGCGCCGAATCACCGCGCTGCTCCTGCAGAAACAGCGACAGCAGGAAGACGATGCCGTAGTAGGCGAAGTTCTGCACGAAGCCGACGACCGAGGCGGCCGAGAAGGCCGGGTGCGCGAACAGATCCAACGGCAACATCGGGTCCGCCACCCGGCGCTCCCACCGGACGAAGAAGACCGCACCGGCCGCCGCCGCGATCAATCCGGTCAGCACCGGCGCCGAGCTCCAGCCCCGGTGGCCACCCTCGATCAAGCCGTAGGTCGAACCGCACAGCACCACAACCACGGTGAGCTGTCCGACCGGATCCATGCCACGGCCGGTGCTCGCGGGCGTCGCCGCCGACCGGGTGGTGGCCAGCAGTCCGCAGGCGCCGATCACCAGATTGACCAGGAACAGCGACCGCCAGCCGAGCGTCGCCAGCAATACGCCGCCGATCACCGGTCCAGCTGCCACCGCCGCCCCGCCGGCCGCTGCCCACAGCCCGACCGCCCGCGCGCGCCGCCCGGGGTCGGCATAGGCGTGCCGGACCATCGCCAACGAGGCCGGCAGCTGGATCGCGGCTCCGAGGCCCTGCGCGAACCGGGCGGCGATCAACATCGCCGGCGTCGTCGCCAGCCCGCAGGCCAGCGAAGCCGCGACGAACACCGTGAGACCCGCGACGAACGCCCGCCGCGCCCCGATCCGATCGGACAGCGTGCCGCCGATCAGCTGGAAGGCGGCGAATACCAGCGTGCAGCCGTCCACCACCCACTGCAGCTGACTCAGGCCGGCATCGAGCCGGTGCCCGAGCGTGGGCAGCGCGACGTTCACGATGGTGGCGTCCAGGCTGACCATCAGGAATCCGAAGGAGGCCGCGAACAGCGTCCACCGGGCCCGCCCGGGCGCCTCGGTGATCTCGATGCCGGAAATCGGCTGGGTGACAGGTGTGCTCACGTCGTCAGCATCGATCCCGGGGCGACCGCCCGACAAGGGCCGAGGGTGCACCTGTCAGGGCTACCCTGAGCGAGGCGTGATGGTAGGAGGAACGGTGGCAGACACACAGGCGAGCGAGTTGGGTTCGTTCCTGCGCTCGCGCCGGACCGCGCTCGCGCCCGAGGCGGTCGGTATCCGCGTCGAGGGCGTGCGACGCACGGCGGGGCTGCGCCGCGCGGAGCTGGCCCGGCTCGCGGGGGTCAGCCCGGGCTACTACACGCGGCTGGAGCAGGGGCGTGCCCCGCATCCGTCACCGAGTGTGCTTGCCGCGCTGGCGAATGCGCTGCGGCTGTCCGCCGACGAGCGCGAGCATCTGTTCGCGCTCGGCGGCGATGTGCGGCTGCAGCCGGCCGAGCCGGGCGAACTGTCGCTCGGCGCCCGCCGGATGCTGGAGCTGCTGTCGGAGCCGACGGCCGCGTATGTGATCGACCGCTACAGCGACGTTCTCGCATGGAATGCCGGCGCCGCCGCGCTCTTCGGCCACCTGGTCGAGGGCTCCGGCCATCCGAACAACGTCCGCTATGTCTTCACCGACCCTGAGGCGAGGCAACGCTTTTCGGACTGGGACGAGATAGCCGCCGACTCGGTGGCACATCTGCGTGCGGCCACCGGTCGGCGGCCGGACGATCCGACGCTGCGCCGGCTGGTGGCCGACCTGCACGCCCGGAGCGCTCCTTTCCGGGAACTGTGGGCCGATCACGAACTGCGGCACAAGGTCAGCGGGCACAAACGGCTGTACCACCCACTCGTCGGCGCCTTCACGCTCGACTACGTGGTGCTGGCCGTTCCGAATGTGCCGGGGCAGCGGTTGGTGGCCTACAGCGCCGAACCCGGCACGACCGCGTACGACGCGCTGGTACGGCTGGCGGCGGCTGCGCCCCGGGCATCCACTGTCGCGGGCTGACCAGGGAAGCGGTCGGCCGCAGGGGCAGAACAGGCCGCCGCTGGAATCTCGCTGATTCGAATCTTTTTCGCGAATATCGGCTCGCCCTAATGTCACTGGGCGAATCGACGGCGGGAAGGAAAGGGACCCCATGTCTGTACTGGAGTCCGCGCCGGCGAGTACGCGCGCCGCGGGGCTCACCCCTGAGCCCGCTCATCCGCCGGTGTACAGGGCGCGACGCCGGCGCCGCGCACGCCGGACCGCCTGTTCCGCCGCGGCGGCGGCCTCTCCTTCGGATGCCCCCGCCGCGATCGCCTTCGCCCGGGCGTCGGCCCCGGCCTTCTCGTCCCTGGCCGCCCTTCGCCGGCGCAACGCTGTCCACAGACTCACCGTCGTCTCCTCCCGCACCGATATCCGAACACCCAGCATGACGCGGGAGCGCCGGGCCGGCATCGCCCGTCGGAATGACCGGTACGGGGCCGATGTAGTCCTCGCGACCTACCCGGCTCCCCCGCGCCGATGTGCGCAGCCCCCTTGGCAGCGGAACTTACTTTGGAGTAAGTTCGGAGAAAATCGACCTGCAAGGGAGCAGCGATGTCGGATAACCACGCGGCCGAACACGGCTATCTGGCCCGTCGGCGGGCACGCCGGGATCTCGCCGGTAAACATGTCGTCATCACGGGCGCCTCCTCCGGTATCGGGCGGGCGGCGGCGACCGCGGTCGCCGCCAAGGGGGCCGTGGTGCTGCTGCTGGCACGGCGTGGCGAGGAACTGAACGCCGTGGTCGAGGAGATCACCGCCGCGGGCGGGCGGGCCTACGCCTACCAGTGCGACGTCACCGATTCCGACTCGGTGGACCGGACCGTGAAGTCGATTCTCGACACCCACGGCCACGTCGACATGCTGGTCAACAATGCCGGCCGCTCCATCCGGCGCGCCGTGCACCGATCCACCGACCGGCTGCACGACTTCGAACGGACCATGGCGGTCAACTACTTCGGTGCGGTGCGGATGACGCTGGCACTGCTGCCCCAGATGCGGGAGCGCAAATTCGGCCACATCGTGAACATCTCGAGCGCGGGTGTTCAGGTCGCCACACCGCGGTTCGCCGCCTATCTCGCCAGTAAGGCCGCCCTGGACAAGTTCGCGGAGGTCACGGCGGCCGAGATGCTCTCCGACAACATCACTTTCACAACCATCCACATGCCGCTGGTGCGGACGCCGATGATCGCGCCCAGCGGTAAACAGGGCCCGTCGGAATCTCCCGAATGGGCGGCGGCCACCATCGTGCGCGCGCTGAGCGAGCGGCCGCGGCGCATCGATGTGCCGGTGGGCACCCTGGCCGAATACGGGACGCTGTTCGCACCGGGAATCAAGGATCGGGTCATGCACCGGTACTACCGGGCGCTGCCGGACTCCCCCGCCGCCAAGGGCGAACTGCCGGTCGAGGACGAACCGGAGTCGGAAGTGCCCGCGCTGCAGGCGAAACCACAGCGCAAGCCGTCGGCGGCGGAGCGGGTTACCCGCTCGACACTGCGCCGCGCCGCCCGGTTGGTTCCCGGCACCTACTGGTAGACGCGGCTGCAGCCTCCACCCGCGTCGCTCCGTTGCGCTCGCTCCCGCCGCCGGTCACCCGCGGCGAAATGTCACGTGGTCTCGTGGATTTCGTCCACGACGATCGCCGACGCCGGTTTCGGGGCGGCGCCGCAGCTCGCCTGGCGGGGCGGATAGCCGACGGTTCGCGTGGTAACCAGCCACCGGCGGCCGTCGGTGTGGGTCACCTCGGCGGCGCCGGCGAAGGTCGCCGGATCCGAGATCGGGATGTTCGGCTCGACAGCCGTCACCGTCAACTGGTCGAGGGCGGCCGGCACCCGTTCCCGCACCGCGATCTCCGCCACCTGCTCGACCGGTGACAGGCCGCTTCGTCCGCGAAACCCCTTCAGCGACAGGTGGTTACGACGCGCCTGCGCCACCGCCCGGACCGCGTCCTCGCCGTCGACCCGGCCGTAGGTCAACCCCTCGGGCAGGATCACCATGGCGGGCGCGAACCGGTGCCCGCCGGTATGCGAGCACTCCCAGACCTGATCCGGATATTCGGCCGCCAGCCGGGCCGCGATCGGACGTCCCAGCCGGGCACAACACTGATCGCGCTTACCGTGTGCGCACACCAGGGTCAGCGGATCGGTCACCCGTTCACCGATTCCCGGCGCGGGACCGTTCAGCACGTGCAGGTCGATATCGAGAAGTTGTTCCGGATCGGTGACGGTCAGACGTTCGCACCACGAACCCTGTGGCCGGGAGGCGGCGAGCAGAACCGTTCGCACACCGGTGAATTCGCCGCGGCCGGGACGCCGGATGAGGGTGGGACGGACGCGCGCGGCCTTGGTGCGGGCGGCCAGTTCGGCGGTGAGCTCGGCACCGAGGACCGCATCGCCGATCACATCGCGGCCCCAGGCGCCGGGTTGTTCGATGCACAGCCAGCCGCTCACCCGGGTCGCGCTGCCCGGCAGGGGAATATCGGCCGCTGCCGCCGAACACGGCAGCCCGTCGAAATTGCTCGCGGGCACCTGCGAGGTGGGTGGTGCGGAACGGGAATCGGCCCCCACGTTCAGCGCTCCAGGAACGGCAGCACCACCGAAGCGAACTCCCGATACCGGTCGCGGTGGATGCTGTGCCCGCAGGTGAAGGCCTCGACCCGGCAGTCCGGGACACTGGCGCGGAAGATCTTCAACTTCTCCGGATCGACCATGCCGCCGGGACCGCCGCGCAACATCACCGTGGCTGCGGTGATATCCGCCAGCCGCTCCCACCATTCCGGATGCGGTTTGCGGAACTGCTCGAGCGCCGGAGTGGTCATCGACCGGTCGAAGGCCAGAACCGCACGCGGATGACGCAGCAGACTGGTGGTGGCATGCCACAGTTCCGGCACGGACGGCAGCCGCCGGGTGAGAGTGAGTTGTTCGTCACCGGAACGCAGCGGCAGCGGCTGTTCCTCGAGGACCAGCCGCCGGACCAGGGCCGGCCGTTCGATGGCCACCCACGAGCAGGCGTATCCGCCGAGCGAATGCCCGACCAGATCGACGGTGGCCAGTTCCAGCCGATCGCACAGGCGCAGCAGATCCGTGCCGAACTCCTCGAACCGGTAGGAGGCGGTGTGTTCGCTGCGGCCATGTCCGCGCAGATCGGGAATGATCACCCGGCGTCCGGATCGGATCAGCGCGGTGGCGAAGCGATCCCAGGTGTGGCCGTCGCCACCCATCCCGTGCACCAGCACCACCGGGACCTCCGAGAGCGGATGCGGTGTCGGCGCGCTGCCCGAATCCCGATAGGCGATCTGCACCCCCGCCAGGGGCACCCGGATGACGTTCGACTCCACGATCAGCCAGGGTACGTCGCTGCGGGCGCCGTCGCCGCAGCCTGTGGGGTGTTCCATAGCCCGCGCCCAGGGGCATCGGCGGCGCCGGCGCTATTCGTAGAGTCCCTCCACGTGCCAGATGTGGTCGTAGCCGAGCAACAGTAGAGCACGCTCCTCCGTGTCGAGCAGGATCTGCGTGCGGACGGCGCCTCCGGAATCGCCGGTGGCCCACCAGCGTTCGTCCAGCAGCCAGGGACCGGCCCAGCCCGCGACCCGCCACGACTTGCTGCCCCAGTGCAATTCGGCCGGTTCGGCGGTGAACATGCCGCGGTCGGTGAGCCAGATCGGGCTGCCGTCGCCGGACTCCAGCCGGACCTCGGGATGGTTGACCAGCACCACCGCGGGAGCCGGTTGCGGCAGCCGGCCCGGCCACGGCAGGCCGGGATCGGCGGCGGGAACCGCTTCCTCACCGAAGGTGATCAAGGTGACGCGTTCGACGGGACCGCGGCCGCCGCTGAGGACACCGATCCGCACCGCCTCACCGCCCAGCAGACCCTGCACCCGGGTCAGGGCGCGGCGGGCGCGCTGATCCTCCTCGCCGACCCCGCCCCAGAGCCCGAGCTGCAGCGCACCGGCCGCAACCACCTCGACCGGCTCCAGGCGCAGCAGCGTGATCGGAGCGGACGGTGGCGGTTCGGAATCGCCCGTCCGCCCGCGTTTTCCGTTGGTCAGGGCGCGATGGGTGAGCCAGCCGTCCAGCTGCCAGCGCACCCGGTCCGCGGTGGTCTCCGGAGTGAGCGGCTGGGCACAGCGCCAGATTCTCGACAGCTGTTCCCCGGCCGCGGTTTCGGCGTGGACCGCCAGCCGGGTGCAGGCCACCGAGGCCGCCGCCAGGCGTTCGTGCAGCCGGGTGGCGAGCATGCGACCGGCGAAGGCGGCGGCATCGACCCTCTCGATCGGCGGATCGCACCGGTACTCCACCATCAGGTCCGGGGCGGGCGGGGCCGCCGAGGGCGGGCGCTCCGGTTCGGCACGGGCACACCGGTGCGCCCGGATCGCGTCGGCGCCGAACCGGGAGGCGACCTCGGCGGGCGTGAGGGCCGCGAAATCGCCGATTCGGCGTAAACCCAAGCGGTGCAACAGATCCACCAGTTCGGCGCGCTCCGGTGGAGCCAGGCTCGGCTCCACGGCCAGTTCCCCCACCGGCAGCGGCGCCAGGAAATTCGCGGCGGCGCCCGGCGCGACGATCTGCGCCCGGCGCGCGGCTGTCACCGCGGCCGACAGTTCGTCGGCGATGCCGATCCGGCATTCCACACCGAGTGCGGCGACCGCGTCGACCAGGCGTTCGGCGGCCTCCTCCTCGGACCCGAAGTAACGAGCGGCGCCGCGGGCGGCGAGTACCAGCAGACCGGGACGCAAGACCTCCACTCCCGGCACCGTCGCGTCCACGGCCGTCGCCACCGGTTCGAACAGACGCGCGTCGCGGTCCGGATCCGCCTGCGCCACATGGAGGTCCGGGCAGCGCGCCTGCGCCTCGCGCCGGGTCAGACCGCGCCGCACCCCCGCATCGCGAGCCACCGCCGAACAGGCCACCACCCGATTCGCGTGCAGCACCACCACCGGTCGCAACGGTGAGAGGTCGGCCACGGCGGCCGCCGCCGCGGCCGGCCAGTCCGGACACCACACCGCCAAGACGCGGAACCCGGGTCGCTTCATCACGCCCCCACTGCCGACAGCGCGGTAGGCGGCGAATCCGATTCCGGTACAAGCCATTCGACCCGGCCGTCGCGCGGGCACAGGTCGAGCGTGCCGGTGCGCTCCGGTGCGGACCGGCCGCGCACGCAGACGTTCAAGCGCACCGATCGCAACCGGCCGCGACCACGCCCCAGGCCCGAATAGCCCGCGACCCGGGTGTCGATCCGCAGCGTCGGACCGCTCCAGGCGCCACCGGTCACCACGAGCGTGGCCCCTTTGCTGCGGGCGCGGGCGGCGAGAATTCGAGTTCGGCTGGGCGGCACCGATATACCGGCCAGGCCGACCACCACCAGATCAAGACCATCCAGCAACACTGCGGCGACCTCCACCGGGTCCGGGCCGGGTTCGGTCACCACGGCCAGCCGGCCCAGATCGGCACCCATCTCCGCGGCGGCGAGCAATCCGAGCCGCGGCAAGCCGACGGCCGCGGCGTAGCCCCCGCCGCCGGTCACCGCGGCCAGCAGGCCGGTCAGCAGCGAACCCGCGCCCGAGTAGGCCACCACCGCCCCCTTCGGCATCCCGCCCTCGGGCAGCAGCCCGGCCAGCGCGGGCGGTACGGGAAGAAGCTCTCTGCGCAGTTCAGCGCTTGTCGGCGGGCGTTCCACGACCTCGACCCCACGGGCTGGAACCGCGGCCATCCGCCGCCGCAGCTCCGCCAGCTGCACGGCCCGCGCGTCACCAGCCGAACCCATCTCGCCGACCACCTATCTCTCACCGAACGGACTCCACCGCACTCGATGCACCGCACCGCGGCATCGACTACATACCGCACCTCCTCCGCCTCACCCACCTGCGCCGGGGCTCGCATCCCCCGACAACGTCGGAAGCACCGCCGAGCGGATTCAGCACCGATTCAGCTATCGATCGTAATCGAATATACGTTCGATCCGGTGATCAGTAGAACCTTCCGACCGGTCTCCGTCAAGCCGCACCGGCCCAGGTGTCACATCAGTCCCACTGCGACTGTTCCGTCACCGGTCGCGGCTGTTGTCCCCACCACTCATCGGGGCCGTCCGGCGGGCCGCCCGCCGGGTTGTGACCGCCGCCAACCCCGGTCCGAAGCAGGCCGGTCGCCCTGGTTTTCGGCTATCCTCGCGCCGTGACCGAACGCGCCCGCCCCATCGTCGGCCCCGACTATCTCGTCGCCGGCCGTTACCGCCTGCAGTCCAAACTCGGAGGCGGCGGTATGGGTGCGGTATGGCTCGCCACCGATCGGCTGCTCAACCGCGAGGTCGCCATCAAACAGGTGCTCACCACCGCCGGGCTCAGCGAGGCCGAGGCGACCGAGGTGCGCAACCGGATCGTGCACGAGGGCCGGGTCGCGGCCAAGCTCTCGCACGAACACGCGATCGCCGTCTACGACGTGGTGCTCGAGGCGGGCGAACCGTGGCTGGTGATGGAGTATCTGCCCTCGCGCAGCGTCGCCAAGGCACTCGCGCTGGCCGACACCCTCTCCCCCATCGAGGTCGCGCAGATCGGCGCGCAGGTGGCCGACGCCCTGGCCACCGCCCATGCCGGCGGAATCGTGCATCGCGACATCAAACCGGGCAACATCCTCGTCGCCGATCGAGGCTCCGAGGTGGGGATGGCCAAACTCAGCGACTTCGGTATCTCCAGTGCGGGTGAGGCTTTCGACGAACCGGAAGACGTGATCACCGGCACCCCGTCCTATCTGCCGCCGGAGGTGGCGCGCGGTGCTCAGCCGGGCCCGGCCAGCGACGTATTCTCCCTCGGCGCGACGCTCTACACCGCGATCGAGGGACATCCGCCGTACGGATTCGACGACGACAACGACGTCATCGTCACGCGCGCGGCGATGGCACAGATCATTCCGCCCACCCGCAGCGGGCCGCTCACCCAGGTGCTGCTGCACATGATGGAACCGGCGCCGCAGCGTCGCCCCACCATGGCCGAGGCCCGCGAGGAAATCCTCACCGCCGCCTTCGGTCCCGGCACCGGGCCTTATATTCTCGGCGCTCCGATCCGCACCGAGGACGGCACCATTCCGGCCTGGGCGGCCCGCAATTCGGCCGCCGGACTGCGCAGTCCGCATTCCGCGCCGCTGCCCCGCCCGCCGCGGGTCGCCGCGGCCGGTGCCGTTGCGCAGCAACCGAAATTGGGGAAATCGAAGCTCGTCGACATCGACTTCACGAAGTTCGGGCCCAATGCGGCGCCGCTCGCGATCGCGGTGGGCCTGCTGATCGGACTGCTCATCCTGATCGTGATCCTCGTCGCCGCGATGTAGGCGCGACTCAGTCGATGCGCCGGCGGTGCGCCCAGCGAGTCAGCGCATTGCGGTTGGACTGCTGGGTTTTTCGCAGCACGTTGGAGGCGTGGGTTTCCACGGTTTTCACCGAGATGAACAGGGTTTCGGCGATTTCGCGATAGGTGTAGCCGCGCGCCAGCAGGCGCAGCACCTCCAGTTCGCGCGGGGTCAGCGAATCCAGTTCCGGATCCAGCGGGGGTTCGGGGGCCGGTGAGCGCCCGGTGAACGAGTCCAGCACGAAACCGGCCAGCCGCGGACTGAACACCGCGTCGCCGCCCGCGACGCGCCGAATGCCTTCGGCCAGTTCGGAACCGGAGATGGTCTTGGTGACGTAACCGCGCGCGCCCGCGCGAATCACCGCGATCACATCCTCGGCGGCATCGGAGACGCTCAGCGCCAGGCATACCGGGCCGTTACCCGACGCCGAACCGTTCGGACGATCGTCGATGCCCTGCAGGACCGCGACACCGCCGCCGTCGGGCATATGCACATCCAGCAACACCACATCGGGTCGCGCGGCGTCGATTCCGGCCACGGCCTCGGCCACGGTGCCCGCTTCCCCGACGACATCCATATCGGCTTCGCGGCTCAACTCCGCCCGCACCCCGGACCGGAACACGGCGTGGTCGTCGACCAGAAAGACCCGGATCGTCACAGTTCTCCTCACCTCGAGCCGGCCCGCTGCCGGGCGCGGCAGCGCCGAACTCCTCATCGGTACCACATCGGTGGCCGGGGTGCCGGAAACCGCATCGCGGTGGGCAGGGCCGGTACCGCTGCCGATGTGCCCGCCTCCCCCATCTCCGCACGCTCCGCCCGCTACCGCGACCTGCCCGGGCCGGTATCCGCGGTTTCCCCTCGCGGTTCGGTCGTCGCGGCGCTGTGCGAATCACCGGCGCGGCTCGCGTCGGCGGCCTCGGCCGCCGTGCCGGAGCGGTGTCCCTCCGCACTCGCGGACTCGGCATCCCCGGACTCTGCACGGTCGACGCCGGCTGCGGCGAATTCCTCTTGGCCCTCGGAATCCTTGCGAGGCATCATGATTCGCACCTCGGTGCCGCGGCCGGGTGCGGTCTGAACCTCGACGGTGCCGCCGCGGCGTTCGATCCGGGCGTGAATGGATTTCGCCAGGCCCTGCCGGTCCGCCGGTACCGAGGCGGGATCGAACCCGGTGCCGCGATCGCGCACGAAGATGCTGACCTGATGCGGTTCCACCTCGGCGAAGACGTCGATGGTCGGCACACCGGCATGTTTGGCGGCGTTGACCAGCGCCTCCCGGGTGGCGCCGAGCAGGGCGGTGAAATGTTCCTTCGGCAGGCCGAATCCGGTATCGCCGACATCCATCGAGACGTCGCCGACGGTCACCGGAGTCACCTGCACCCCGTACTGGTCCTCCACCTCACCGGCGATCGTGCGCAGTGCGGCGGCCAGGCTCGACTGCGCGGGCATGGAATCCTCGAACAACCATTTCCGCAGCTCCCGCTCCTGGCTGCGGGCCAGCCGGGCGACCTCCTGCGGATCGTCGGCCTGCCGCTGGATCAGCGCCAGGGTCTGCAGCACCGAATCGTGCAGATGTGAGGCGATCTCCTCGCGTTCCTCGTTGCGGATGCGGGCCGAGCGTTCGGCATTGAGGGCGCGCATCATGCGCAACCACAGCGGCACCGTCAGCAGTCCGACGCCGATCAGCGTGACCGCGACCGCGATCAGTGCCGAACCCAGCGAACTCAGGTTGATGCGGGCCAGCACCACCACGCCCAGCCCGACCACGATCAGCGTCGCCCCGGCCAGAATGCGCGTCCAGGTGAGCACGGTCGGCCGGGCGGGCAGGCCGAGAATGGAACGTGGCCCCTCGGCATCGAATTCGCGCCACACCAGCGCCGCACCGACGGCGACCACGATGATCGGCGCGACCACCCGCGCCGCGGTCCCGTTGAACAGCCACGCCATCGAGACCGACAGCGCCAGCCCGAGCAGCACCAGCCCGACGGCCTGCCGCCGCTCGGACGCCGTGGGCGGCGGCCCGTCCGCACCCGAGGACGTGAAGATCCACAGCAGCCCGTAGGCCACGATCCCCGCCCCCATCAAGGCCGACAGCAGGACGAACGCCATCCGCACCTTGAAGACGTCGACACCCAGATGGTCGGCGATACCGCCCGCGACCCCGCCGACGACCCGGCCACCGGATCGCCGCAGCAACCGCGGCTGTTCGAGCACCGGATCGGCGCCCCGGCCGTCCGGCCCGAGACCGTCCACACCGGCGCGAGGTTCGAACCCCCCGCGACCGTCGAACCCCGAACGCGCGTCGAATGCGGGCATGGAGGGGTACATGCCTTCGATACTGGCACGTCACCCCGACAACCGACCATCGGGAAATACCCGGATTCCCGATCTCGGGGTCGCCGACGGCGCCGTGTTATCCGAGGCGGCGAGCACGCACCAGCGAGAGGCTACCCAGAACCACGCCACCCAGCCCGAGCACCACCGCGGCGATCGCGCCGGCCAGCCCGTTGCCGGTACCGAAACCACCGGCGGCATCGGCCCCGTGGATGGCGCCGACGACCGCGGCGACCGCTCCCAGCGCCAGCGCCGTGACGGCCCGGGACCGGCGGGTGCCGACGCGGTGGCCGCGGGCCGAGACCGCCGACCCACCGGCGATCACGCTGATCAAGCCCAGGACGGCCGCGATGGTGGGAACGGTCCGGCCGACGCCGACCTCGTACCCGGCGGCCACGACGGAGAGGCGGGTGGTCGAGAGCGCGGCGAACACATCGAGTGCGGGCATCGCGAATCCTTTCGGTCGAGCGGCAGCCGGCTGCCGTGCGGGTCCCACGGACTCGGAATCGGCTGCGGACGCGACGATCGTCGCGCCGCGACCCGCTCGCGGGCATCGGCCCGGGATCGACGACGAATACGCCGTTCGGCGTAGCCGACCGCGCACCGCGACGTACGAAGTCGCGCGCTCGGCACGACGTCCCAGGCCGCCTCGGGCTCCTATGATCGCCACATGCCGGACCGCGTCACACCGCTGCGCCTGCCGGGCTGGTCTCAGGATCTGCTGTTGGCGGTATTCATCACCGTGATGCAGGTCCAGGGCACCGTCGTCCGCAACAGCGGCCGGCCCGAGGAGGTGCTGCGCCCGCTCTCGGACTTCGGATATCTCGGCTACCTCCTCTTGATCATCGCGGGCACCGTCCTGGTCCTGCGGCGCCGATATCCGGTCGCGGTATTCGCCGTCACCGCGCTCACCAGTGCGATCTACTACGCCCTCGACTTCCCGGACGGACCCGGATGGCTGGCACTGTTCGTAGCGCTCTACACCCTCACCGCACACGGTGACGGGCGGCGCTCGCTGGTGGTGGCCGGAGTGGGGATCGCCGTCCTTACCGCGATCTGGCTCCCCGCCGCATCGGACGTCCAACCGCCGGCCGCGATCGGCTGGGTCTATTTCCGGATAGGCGCCGCGGTGATGAGCGCCGCGCTCGGCGAGAGTGTCCGCTCGCGGAAAGTCATTGCGGCACAGGCGTTGGAGCGCGCCGAGCTGGCGGAACGAACTCGCGAGGAGGAGGCCCGCGCCCGGGTCGACGCGGAACGTCTCCGCATCGCCCGCGAAGTGCACGATACGGTCGCGCACGCCATCGCCGTCATCAACGTCCAGTCCGGTGTCACCGCGCACGTGCTGGACAAACGGCCCGAACAAGCGCGTGAGACCCTGAAGATCATCGAGCGGACCAGCTCTCGGGCGTTGTCGGAAATGCGGGCGGTCCTCGGAGTTCTCGACGACCGCGCCCCGCATCCGGGTCTCGGGCAGATCCGGGAACTCGCCGCCGCGGCCCGCGACGCCGGGCTCGAGGTCGAATTCGGCACGCCCGCACCGCCTCCCGAGATACCCGGCGCGGTCGGCACCGCGATATACCGGATACTGCAGGAATCGATCACCAATGTGATTCGCCATGCCGGCGCGACGCGAGTCTCGGTCGAGGTGAACTACGGTGCCGACACGGTCGACATCAGGGTCACCGACGACGGGCGGCAGTCACCCGCCGCATCTTTCGCAGGTCCAGCGCGTACCGCCGGGCGCGGCATCCTCGGTATGCGTGAGCGATGCCGGCTCCTGGGAGGTGATCTGGACGCGGGCCCGCTTCCGCACGGAGGATTCGCGGTCACGGCCCGGCTGCCCCTGGCCACGACGGAAACGGTGAACCTGTGAGGAGTACGGCAGACTCGGACGGTGGCACCCCGATCCGGGTTCTGCTCGTCGACGACGAGCAGTTGGTGCGGTCGGGCTTTCGGCTCCTGCTCGATATCGAGGACGACATCACGGTCGTCGGAGAGGCCGCCAACGGCGCCGAAGCCGTGCGGAAAGCTCGTGCGCTGCGTCCGGATGTCGTACTGATGGATATCCGCATGCCGACGATGGACGGCATTCAGGCCACCCGCGAGATCGCCGCGACGACCGGGCTGCAGGATGTCCGGATCCTCATCCTGACCACCTACGACACCGATGCCTATGTCTTCGAGGGACTGCAGGCCGGCGCCGGCGGTTTTCTGCTCAAGGATGCCGGTCCGGCCGAGCTGCTGCACGCTATCCGCGTGGTCGCCGCCGGTGAGGCTCTGCTCGCGCCCCGGATCACTCGCCGGCTCATAGCCCAGTTCACGGCTCGCCGCGCCGCCGACCAGGCCGCCGAACAGCGGCTCGCGGTACTGACCGACCGTGAGCGGGAGGTGCTGGCCCTGGTCGGCCAGGGCATGAGCAATGCCGAGATCGGCGCCGAACTGTTCCTCAGTCCGGCGACCGCCCGCACCCACGTCAGCCGGGCGATGGTCAAACTCGGCGCGCGCGACCGCGCGCAATTGGTCGTCATCGCCTATCGAACGGGCCTGGTGGCACCGTAGATCGAACTTGTCCGACCGTGCCCCGAGCCGCCGTCGTCTGGCGGCCCGAGTCGAGTCGATTCCGTCCGGATGTAGTTCAGGTTCGTTTTCAGGGTGAACCCCGATGCCATTCGATGCTGCTCACGGCCACCATTGAGCTATGACCACAGCGAGCGGCGGGACCGGCGGCACGAGCCGGACGGGATTCAGCGAACAGCTCCAGCACCTGTGGCGGACGCGTCCGACACGGTTGCCGGGACAGAGTCCGGTCGCCGGCGTGGCGTCCGGATTCGGCCGGCGCTACGGCGTGGACCCGGTACTGATCCGGGTCGCGTTCGTGGTGTCGACGATCTTCGGTGGTGCGGGCATCGTGTTGTATCTGGCGGCATGGCTGCTGCTGCCTCCGGCGGGTGATGCGGTCTCACCCGCGGAGGGCCTGATCAACCGCGGACGCAGTTCGCAGTCGTCCACCAAGACCATCGTGCTGATCGTCGCTCTGGCGATCGCGGTCACCACGATGGGCCCGGTGGGTGTCGGACTCGGCGGCTCGGGGGTGATCAGTTTCGCGCTGATGGTGGCCGGTTGGTGGTTGCTGTACATGCGGCAGCCGGAACCGCCGATCGACGGCTCCTATCCGCTGACGGCCGAGGGCGGGATCGCGGCGACGGGGTATCCGGGGGCGAGCTTCCCGGGCGGGTCGCCGTGGAGCGGAAGCCAGTACGGACCCTTCACCAAGCTGCCCGACCACTACGAACCGGACCCGAATGCCTTTGCCGGCGGCCAGGTTCCGACCACACCGACACCGGCGTCGAACGTCGCTGTTTCGACGGCGGACAACGCGTCGACGGCAACCGAACCGATCGTCGCAGCCGCCGCCACCGCCCCACTGCGGGTCGATCCGGCCACCGGGACGCCGGAAAGTGATCCTGGCGAAGCCGGCACCGCATCGCCGGACAGCACGAGCTCGGCACCCGAAGCGACCGAAAGTACTGCGACCGAAAGCCTGGCCGCAGAAGGTGTTCCGACGGAAAATGCGTCCGAACGGCAGGCCGATTCGGACGCCGCGACCGATCCCGGTACCTCCGAACACGCTGCCACCGAGCCGGACTCGCCCACCGACGAAGCGCCGGCCGACGACCGCCCCACGGTCGCGCTGACCCGGCCACTCACCGCCGAATCCGAATCGGCGGCACCCTCCGACGAACACCCGGCCGAGGACGAGTCCGGCCCCGACGATTCGCCCGGGCCCGGCGGGAGCACACCTCCTCGCCCGACGCCTCCTCCCGGCCCACGGCCGAACGGCAACCGTCCGATCCCGAACCCGGCGCATGTCGGCCCCACTGCGGCCGGCTGGGATCCGCTCGGCGTGGCGCCCATGGCCTGGGATCTGCCCACCCCGACGCAGCAACGCCCGGTCGCGGTCGTCCCCGCACAGCGGCCGCGCTCCCGGCTCACGCCGGTGGTGATCGGTCTGGCCGTCCTGGCGGCAGCGGCGGCGGGCGCGGTGGCCGCGGCCGGGGCGGACTGGATGACACCCGCGCGGATCGGCGCGGTCGCCCTGGCGGTGGTCGGCCTGGGCCTGATCGTCGGCGCGTTCCTGCGACGCGGCTACGGCTTGATGGTGGTGCTGGCGCCGCTGGCGGGATTCGTCATCCTCGCCTCGATGGTCGGTCCCGTCGAATTCGACCGCGGAGCCATGGGCGACCACGTCTGGACCCCGGCCACAACCGCCGATCTGGCCTCGGAATACCGGATCACCATGGGATCGGGCACGCTCGATCTGCGCCAACTGCCCCTCACCGAGAATCGCACGGTGCACGTGAACGTCCAGATGGGCGACTTCCGGGTGCTGGTGCCGGACTCGATGCGGCTACACGCGACCTGCAACGCCAGTATGGGCGACGTGTCCTGCCCGCAGGGGCCCACCGGACCGGCCGACGGGCCGATTCTCACTCTCGACGTCGATGTCCACGCCGGAAACGCGGAGGTGAAACGTGGCTGACAACGAAACGGCCGACACTCGGACCGAAACTGGGCGCGGACCGTCGTTCTCGCTGCTGCTGGCCGGGATACTCGCCCTGCTGGTCAGCGTCTGGGCCTTCATCGGCCCCACGTCCTGGCCCTTCCACAGTGCGGTGCCGGTGGGCTGGATCGTGGTGGGTGTGGCGGTGGTCGTGGGCATCGCCCTGGTGATCTCGCCGCGAAGGAAGAAATAGCCTCCGGAAGAGGCCGCAACAGAAAGAAGGGGCCTTCCAGCCGATGCTGGAAGGCCCCTTCTCCGCTATCCGTGACGACAGCCGCTCATTCCCATTCGATGGTGCCCGGCGGCTTGCTGGTCACATCGAGCACCACGCGATTGACCTCGGCCACCTCGTTGGTGATCCGGGTGGAGATGCGTTCGAGCACCTCGTAGGGCAGGCGGGTCCAGTCCGCGGTCATGGCGTCCTCACTCGACACCGGCCGCAGCACGATCGGATGTCCGTAGGTGCGGCCGTCGCCCTGCACGCCGACACTGCGCACATCGGCCAGCAGGACCACCGGGCACTGCCAGATCTGCGCGTCCAGACCGGCGGCGGTCAGTTCCTCGCGGGCGATCGCGTCGGCCTGCCGCAGGGTTTCCAGCCGGTCCGGCGTGACCTCGCCGATGATCCGGATCGCCAGGCCCGGCCCCGGGAAGGGCTGGCGCGCAACGATTTCCTCGGGCAGCCCGACCTCGCGGCCGACCGCGCGCACCTCGTCCTTGAACAGCAGCCGCAGCGGTTCGACCAGCTCGAATTCCAGATCCTCGGGCAGCCCGCCGACGTTGTGGTGGCTCTTGATGTTGGCGGTGCCGGAGCCGCCACCGGATTCGACCACGTCCGGGTACAGGGTGCCCTGCACCAGATATTCGACCGCGGGTCCGCCATCGCCGTCCTCGGTGCCGGTGGACTTCACGACCTCGGCGACCGCATCCTCGAAGGACCGGATGAACTCCCGGCCGATGATCTTGCGCTTCTCCTCCGGATCGGTGACGCCTTTCAGCTCACCGAGGAACTTCTCCACCGCGTCGACCGTCACCAGCTTGGCCCCGGTGGCGGCGACGAAGTCGCGCTGAACCTGTTCGCGCTCCCCGGCCCGGAGCAGGCCGTGGTCGACGAAGACACAGGTCAGCCGGTCTCCGATGGCCCGCTGCACCAGCGCGGCCGCCACCGCGGAATCCACGCCACCGGAAAGGCCGCAGATCGCGTGTCCGTCGCCGATCTGCTCGCGCACCTGCTCGACCAGCGCATCGGCGATATTGGCCGGGGTCCAGGACGCGGGGATGCCGGCGAGTTCGTGCAGGAACCGGCTCAGCACCTGCTGGCCGTGCGGCGAGTGCAGAACCTCCGGGTGGTACTGCACACCGGCCAGCCGCCGGGCGCGATTTTCGAAGGCGGCGACCGGCGCACCGGCCGTCGTCCCCGTGACCTCGAAGCCGGCCGGCGCGTCGGTGACCGCGTCGCCGTGGCTCATCCACACGGGTTGCACCGTCGGCAGTCCGCCGTGCAGCACGCCGCCGTCGATGTTCAGCTCGGTGCGGCCGTACTCACGGGTGCCGGTGTGCGCGACCGTGCCGCCGAGCGCCTGCGCCATCGCCTGGAATCCGTAGCAGATACCGAAGACCGGAATGTCGAGATCGAACAACCGCGGATCGAGCTGCGGCGCGCCCTCGGCGTACACGCTGGACGGCCCGCCGGACAGGATCACCGCCAGCGGCTGCCGATCGGCGATCTCCTCCACGGTCGCGGTATGCGGTACCACCTCCGAGTAGACGCTGGATTCGCGCACGCGCCGCGCGATCAACTGCGCGTACTGCGCCCCGAAGTCGACGACGAGAACTGGTCGCTGGGTTTCTGCCACCCGCACAGTTTAGTGAGGGCATCGGCGCACCTCGAGGGCGGGCGAGCCTGCGACTCGAGGCCGTGATCGCCCCCACTCCACCGGTTCGATGCCGGTCGTATCGGCCGGTGCCGGCCGGGCTTGCGAAACGGCCTATCCGCCAGCACATATCCATGCCCGCCTTCCTCCGCGGCGATCACGAAGGCGGAGCAGCGGCACTCGGCGACGGCTATCCTCGTGCTCGTGCCATTCGCCCGTGCGATCGATGCCGAAATCCATTACGAGGATTCCGGTGGCCGTGGCCCGGTGGTACTGCTGGGGCACGAATTCTTCATGGATCGAACGATGTTCGCATCGCAGGCGGCCGCATTGGCACCGGAGTTCCGCATCGTCACCTGGGATGCGCGCGGACACGGCCGCACCCGCGACGAGGGGCTGCCCTTCACCTATTGGACGGCGGCCCGCGACGCGCTGACCGTGCTGGATCAGCTCGGCGTCGAACGCGCGGTGGTCGGCGGCACCTCACAGGGCGGGTTCAGCGCCATGCGCACCGCCCTGCTCGCTCCCGAACGGGTGGAGGCGCTGATCTTGATCTCGACCGAGGCGCACAGCCCGACCCCGCAGGAACTCGTGACCTCGCGCCGCTTCCTGGACCACTGGCGGGAGCCGAATATCCGGCACGCCCTCGCCGAGCACATGGCGCACTGGCTGATCGGAGACGACGCCTGGTACCGGGCGGTGTGGACCAAGCGGTGGCTGGCGCGCGATCCGCACGAGCTCGAGGCCGCGGCCGGATGTCTGCTGGCCCGCGACTCGATCCTGGATCGGCTGTGCGAAATCACCTGTCCCGCATTGGTCATCCACCCGACGCGGGCCGGCATCCCGCGCGCGCACGCGCTGGAGATGGCACGGCGACTGGTCGGATCGCGATTCTGCGAAATCGAGGGCGCCCGTCAGGCGGTCAACATGACCCACCCCGAGCAGGTCAACGCCGCGATTCGCGACTTCCTGCGCGGGGAGGTGCTGACCCGGCTCAACTGAGCCGGGCCGCGGCGTGCGATCTCAGGCCCGCACGCTGAGACCGACCCGCTGGAATTCCTTCAGATCGCAGTATCCGGCCTTGGCCATCGAACGACGCAGGCCGCCAACGAGATTCACCGACCCCCACGGATCGCTGGACGGTCCGTACAGCACCTTCTCCAGCGCCGGCTGCTCGTCCGGCTCGGCGAACTGCAGCAGCGCGCCGCGCGGGACCGACGGATGCGCGGCCGCCGAGGGCCAGTACCAGCCGTGGCCGGGCGCCTCCTGGGCCAGCGCGAGCGGCACACCCAGCATCGCCGCGTCGGCACCACAGGCGATGGCCTTGGCCAGCTGGCCGGAGGAGACGATGTCGCCGTCGGCGATCACGTGGACGTAGCGACCGCCGGTCTCGTCGAGGTAGTCGCGGCGGGCCGCGGCGGCATCGGCGATCGCGGTCGCCATCGGGACGCCGATACCGAGCACCTCACCGGTGGTGGTGGCGCCGGGCATCGAGCCGTAACCGACGATCACGCCGGCGGCGCCGGTGCGCATCAGATGCAGGGCGGTGCGGTGATCGCTGACGCCACCGGCCACGACCGGCACGTCCAGTTCGGCGATGAAGGTCTTGAGGTTCAGCGGTTCCACCGACGAGCCGGCATCTTCGACGGGCACCGCGCTCGCGCCGCCGACGTGTTCGGCGGAGATGATGGTGCCGTGGACGACCAGCAGGTCGATCCCGGCCTGCACCAGACTCGGGGTCAGGGCGCGCGCGTTCTGGGGGCTCACCCGCACCGCGACCGTCACTCCGGCGGCGCGCACCTGCGCGACCGCGGCGGCCAGCAGGTCGGGCTGCATCGGCGCGGCGTGCAGTTCCTGCAGCAGTTCGACCGCGGCCTCGGGACCCTTGTGCTCGGCCACCTCGACCAACTGCTCGATGCGTGCGCTCACATCGGCGTGCCGGGCCCACAGTCCCTCGCCGTTGATGACGCCCAGTCCGCCGAGGCGGCCCAATTCGATCGCGAATTCCGGCGACACCAGCGCATCGGTCGGATGCGCGACCACGGGGATGTCGAATCGGTAGGCATCCAGCTGCCATGCCAGCGACACCTGCTTCGACGACCGGGTGCGCCGCGAGGGGACGATGTCGACATCGTCCAGCTCATAGGTACGCCGGGCGGTCCGACCCATCCCGATCTCGACCATGTCCCGCACTGATGTCTCTCCTTAGTGTGTTCTGCCACGTCGGTGTGTGCGACGAACTCGCGCGCCGGCGCCACGACGTCGCGGCGATCTCACGCCGACGCGCGTCCATCCTCCCAGCTCCCGGCGTACGCCATACGCCGGGGGCGGTCCGTGTCGGACCGTGAGCATCGGGACGGGCCGGGCGCGGTCACACATCGACACGACCGACCGGTATCCCGGGACCGCGTTGGGCCGACGCGTCGCGATGACATACCTTGTCCCGGAAGCATTTCCGTCACCCGCGACACAGCGGCGAGCCAACCGTGTCGCCGTGGCGAGGACTCGTCGCCCTCGCCCCGGCTCCTACTTGCCGCGGCCGGTGTAGTTCGGTGCCTCGACCGTCATGGTGATGTCGTGCGGGTGGCTCTCCTTGAGACCGGCCGCGGTGATCTGCACGAACTGCGCCTGCTGCAGGTCGGCGATCGACTGGGAACCGGTGTAGCCCATGGCCGCCCGCAGACCGCCCACCAACTGGTGGATGACCTGGTTCACCGGACCGCGGAAGGGCACCCGCCCTTCGATGCCCTCGGGCACCAGCTTGTCCTCGGCCAGCACGTCGTCCTGGAAGTAGCGGTCCTTGGAGTAGGACTTGCCCTGCCCGCGTCCCTGCATGGCGCCCAGCGAACCCATGCCGCGGTAGCTCTTGAACTGCTTGCCGCCCACCAGGATCAGTTCGCCCGGGGATTCGGCGGTACCGGCGAGCAGCGAGCCGAGCATGACCGTCGACGCACCGGCGGCGATGGCCTTGGCCACGTCACCGGAGAACTGGATACCGCCGTCGGCGATCACCGGCACGTCGGCCGCGCGGCACGCGGCCACGGCCTCGAGAATCGCGGTGATCTGCGGGGCGCCGACGCCGGCGACCACGCGAGTGGTGCAGATCGAGCCGGGACCGACACCCACCTTGACCGCGTCGGCGCCGGCCTCGACCAGCGCCGCCGCACCCTCGCGGGTGGCGATATTGCCGCCGACGACCTGGATCCGGTCGCCGACCTCGTTCTTGACCTTGGCGACCATCTGCAGCACCTGGGCCTGATGGCCGTGCGCGGTATCGACGATCAGCACGTCGACCCCGGCATCTGCCAGGCTCATCGCGCGCGACCAGGAGTCCTCGCCGACACCCACCGCGGCGCCGACCAGCAGGCGGCCGTCGCGATCCTTGGTCGCGTTCGGGTACTGGTCGGTCTTGACGAAGTCCTTGACGGTGATCAGCCCGCGCAGGCGGCCGTTGCCGTCGACGATCGGCAGCTTCTCGATCTTGTGCCGGCGCAGCAGACCCAGCGCGGCCTCGGCGGTGACGCCCTCCTGGGCGGTGATCAGCGGCGCCTTGGTCATCACGTCGGCGACCCGGCGGTTCTGGTCGACCTCGAAACGCATGTCCCGGTTGGTGATGATGCCGACCAGCGCACCGGTCTCGTCCACCACGGGCAGACCCGAGATCCGGAACCGCGCGCACATCGCGTCGACCTCGGCGAGGGTGTCGGTCGGGCGGCAGGTGACCGGATCGGTGACCATTCCGGCCTCGGACCGCTTCACCGTCTCCACCTGCGCGGCCTGATCGGCGGCCGACAGATTGCGGTGCAAGACGCCCATACCTCCGGCGCGGGCCATGGCGATCGCCATCCGCGCCTCGGTGACGGTATCCATCGCCGAACTCACCAGCGGGGTGCGCAGCGTGATCTCGCGCGTCAACCGGCTGGAGGTCTCGACCGAGCTGGGGATCAGATCGGAAGCGGCCGGCAGCAACAGCACGTCGTCGAACGTGAGGCCGAGCATGGCGATCTTGTTCGGATCGTCACCACCCGTATGCGGGCGGACGGCTCGTTCGCCCATCACGGGACTACTCATCTGATCGACCCCTCCTGGACCTCGAAAGCACCGATACGGCACTTCGGCCCGGCATTCCGGGACCTCGGTACCGATCGAGAACAGCTGATGGATGGTGGAGCCGAAGCGTGCGACCCGGCGCCTGTGTATCCATGGTATCGGCCGCCTGTGGGGGCGACCTCGTCGCCTCCGACACAGTGGTGGACGAGGGTGACAGCCGCGCAACAAGCGCGTCAAAATGCCTTCAGCGCTGGCGCGGAGGGGGTGGTTCTGCGTACCGTGGGATTGTGCGTGACCATCTACCACCTGGCCTGCCGCCGGACCCCTTCGCCGGAGATCCCTCCGACCCGTCGGCCGCGCTCGATGCCATTGAGCCTGGGGAGCCGCTGGACCCCCATGAGCGCCTAGCGGTCGAAGAGGATCTCGCCGATCTCGCGGTGTACGAGGCGCTGCTGTCCCACCGGGGCATCCGCGGTCTCGTGGTGAGCTGTGAGGATTGCCGGCAGGACCACTACCACGATTGGGACATGCTGCGCGCCAACCTGCTGCAACTGCTGGTCGACGGCACGGTCCGCCCGCACGAGCCCGCATACGATCCGACGCCGGAGGCCTACGTGACGTGGGACTACTGCCGCGGATATGCGGATGCCTCGATGAACGAAGCCCTGCACGGCGACGGATTCGACGGTTTCGACGCCTGACCCCTCAGCCGCGTAGCGCTCGGCTCGGCACAGCCGCGCGCGCTTTCGGCGTGTGAATTTCCACACTTCCGCCGCGACGTACCGCGCGCACTTCCCCCTGAAAACCCCTGAAAAACACGAATCCGACCGCCGGGATCGGCGATCGGTTCTCGTATTGAATATGTGGTTCTAGTTGATGCCGGTGTGCAATCCCCCACCGGCCGGCGGCACGACCACCGTCGGCACCGAGGGCACCGACGGATGGACCGGGGCCACCGTCTGCTGCGGCTGCGTCGGCGGGACCACCGCCCCTCCGCCGATGGTGGTCGGCGGATTGGCGGTGGGCTGGTTCGTCGGCGGCTGTTCGTGTGTGGGTGGCTGTTCGTTGGTCGGCGGCTGCTGCTGAGTCGGCGGCTGGTTCGTCGGCGGCTCGGCAGTCGTCGGCGGTTGCTGCTGCTGGTTCGTCGGCGGCTTGGAACCACTTCCCGGCTCGGTGCCCGGCGTTCCCGGTCCGGAACCGCTCGCACCGGTTTCGGGCGCGGTCTGGCTGCGCATGATCTCCGGGCCCGGGGTGCTCGGCTTGGAGCCGGTGCTCTCGTGCTGCCCTGGATTGGCAGACTGTCCCGGCGTCGTCGGCGCGACCACTGTCGGGGTGGCCGGCGTCGTATTCGCCTTCGGCTCCAGCGACTCCAGCGCGGCGGCCACCTCGGGTGCGGTGGTCTTCAGCTGATCCAGCATGTGCTGCCAGCGCACCTGCAGATCCTGCTTGCGCGAGTTGTCGTCGACCTGAGTCGTGTTGGTGGAAGCGCTCTCCAACAGTGCCTTGGCCTGTTCGGGGTGTCCCTGGTCGATCAGCGCCTGTGCCTTGGTCATATCGTCGTCGGCGCGCTGGGCGATCGTGGTCTGCGCCTGCTGGCTGAACACGACCTCCTTCACCCGCCACAACGGATCACCCGGCTGCGCCCCGTAGGAGAAGGCCGTCGTCCCGCCGGCGATCACCGCGACCGCGGCCGCGGCGCCCATCAGCGGACGTACCAATCGCAATCTGCCGCGGCGATGGGCGTTGACCCTCGCCTCCCGCGCTCCGATCTCCTGGTTGACGGCCGCTACCACGGCGTCCAGATCGGGACCGGCCGGCATCGGAGTGTCGACGATATCGGCTCGCCAATTCGCGAGCAGGCTCGCGAGTTGATACTCCTCGGCACTGTCGGTCGCTACGGGACCGTCGCCTGCGATGGCGTCGATCAGCGCATCGTCGCGTCGGACCGCTGCGATATCCACCGGCCCGGCGTCACCGGACTCCCCGGATGCCTCGGCATAGGGACCGCTGTTCGGCGATCCAAGCCGCGCCTTCCAGTCGCCCCGACCGCGCTCGCCATCCCTAGCCATACATTTCACCTGCCCTCGCCACTTGTGACTTGAGTTTCGCGAGCGCCCGATGCTGAGCCACTCGTATAGCTCCCGCCGTACTGCCCACGGCGACAGCAGTTTCTTCTGCTGACAAACCCATGACCAAACGCAGGATCAGGATCTCTCGATGCTTCTCCGGTAGCGTGGCCAGCAGACTGTTCATCTGCCGGCTCGTTTCGGATTCGAGAGCGCGCTGCTCCGGCCCCTGGTCGGTGGATATGACATCTGGTACTTCGGCCATCGCGTCCGCCTTGTTACGGGCGGCGTTGCGATGTGCGTCGGCGACCTTGTGCGAGGCGATTCCGTACACGAAAGCCATGAACGGCCGCCCCTGGTCCTGGTAACGCGGCAGGGCGGTCATCACAGCCAAGCAGACCTCCTGCGCCACGTCGTCCGCGGAGAGCTGCCCACGCTCCGCGGAACCGATCCGCGCACGGCAATAACGAACTACCAGCGGGCGGATGATTTCCAGTACCTGGGCTAAAGCCGAACGGTCGCCCTGAGCTGCAGCAGCTACGGCGGCGTCCAACTCCTCGCCCGAGTGCGTCATCGTCAGAGATATTCCTGGCGTTACAAGTGGCACGGCCGGATTTCGACCGGTGCTTCCACCGGTCGGTGGAACGAAACCAACAATAGCGGCTCAGCTATGTGAGTCGGACAACATGGGGGATCACTGCTCCCCGATTTCTGTTCCGATCCGCAGCCGACCGCCCCGACCAGCCAGAATGCTCGCGAACACAGCGGCTTCGGCTGCCGCGCGGCGGGCCTCGGCCGGCTCGCACACCCCCGACCGCAACATCGCGGCGGCCCAGCGCAGCGGCAGCAATCCGTGTGCGGCGCAGAGAGAATCGACCAGCTCGGCACCGGCGCGACTGCGATCGATGTCACCCTCGGCCGCCGCCGCGGCGGCCAGCAGTAGCCGCGACTTCACTTGATGCCGAACCGATCCCATCCGCTCGGCCGCGGCGACAGCCGCCTCGGCGTGCGTCGACGCCGGCTCGGCGACCAGTCCCAGACCGGGTGCGGCGAGGGCGGTTTCGGCGCTGACCCAGTGCCAGCGCACCAGCGTCCGCAGGTCTGTGGGCGCGCGATCCAGTTCGCCGCGACAGCGCCGCAGCAACCGCGCGGACACCTGCGGCTGCCCGGTACCGAGTGCGTCCGCGGCCAATCCGGTCAGCGCGTCGCAGACCGCCGCAGCGCGCATCGGATCGGCGGCACCCACCACCGGCAGGTTCGCGACCAGCGCCGCTGCCCGTCCGTCCAGGATCGCGGCGCGCGCGTGCCAGCCGAGTTGACGGAGCAGCGACGCCTCGGTGGAGGCCACGAGCGAGCGGAATACCGGATCCCTGGTCAACCGGGCGGCCCGGAGCAATTCGGCGCGCGCGGCCGCATACCACCCCCGACCACCGAGGACGATTGCCCGCAACCGGGTTCCGGCGGGATCGGCGGCGACGGGCAGATCCGCGAGCGCGATGCCGGGGCGGCCGCCGAACGCCGCGTCGGCCAGTACGGCGGCGGGCCCGGGGTCCAGCAACCCGCGCACTCCCGGGGACAAATCCAACACCAGCGCACCTTATCCGGAGGCGGCCCGCGCTCCGCACCGCATACGGGCTATTTCTCAGCGAAAAGCGGAGGCGCCGTGTTTCCATCAGGTAAATCTGCAACGAGCTAACCGCCGGCGCACCGAAGCAGAATTCGCACGCTTTTCGGATTATTAACCTGCGCGCCCCGACGCGGCCATCCGGACTTCTTCCGCGCGCACGAGGCCAGTGTGCCACATCACATATCACACTCCCCAGCGTTGGCAAGTACGACAGATCTTTTCTTCTGCTAAACACCCTGTGAACTGGGAAAACGCGGGAATCTACGGACACGTCGCAATACTCGCGAAACAAGTCAACCGGTCAGTATCGCTTTCCCGGTCCGGAAAGTAAACAGTGCGTAGGTTAAATCTGAGATCTGCCGGAATTGCGATCACTGTCGACGTATCTATTGACGTGATTTCACTGCGCGACCTAACGTACTTCATCGCCGTCGTCGGCGCCGCGCGAAATTGCGGCGACCGCGTACTGCGATCGCCGGAGATCGGCGATACGGTCCGAGCCCGATCTCGGCGAGGTCACTGTCGCCCCCGCCCAGGGTCCGGACAGACCGCTGCTGACAAGCACCGCTCGACAACGCCGACGAGCTCGCACCATGAGGAGTTCACCATGCCCATGCCCACCCACCTCCCCGGTCCCAACGCCGACATCTGGGATTGGCAGATGCGCGGCTCGTGCCGCGGTGTGGACTCCTCCGTCTTCTTCCATCCCGACGGCGAGCGCGGCCGCGCGCGCACCCAGCGGGAGTTGCGCGCCAAGGAGATCTGCCGGACCTGCCCGGTGCTCATGCAGTGCCGCAGCCACGCCCTGAAGGTCAGTGAGCCGTACGGCATCTGGGGCGGCATGTCGGAGACCGAACGCGAGCTCCACGCCCGGCGCAACCGCCGCCGGATGGCCGTCTGACCGGCGCTCGCGAAATTCGGTCGCACCCGACCGATCCGAACCAGCTGGGGCGCCGAATACCTAGCAAACACCCGGCCACTGAACGTGGCCGGCGACACCGGTACAGGCGCAGGTTCTCGGCCACCGCCGATTCGCCTGCCGCATGTTGACCAACGGCCGCACCCAAGCCCCAGCGTTTCGCGAAAGTCATCGGCGTGTCACGGCGTGTCTCCGCACACTCCTCGGCGTGTCGTCTTACGCGCGAAATCCGCTGGGCCACAGGTGCGTTGCCCGACGCACCCCACCTGAAAGGAGGTCATAGCGTCGCGCTACGGTAGTGACCGATGACACAGAATGGAGCGTTGTGACAACGCGGCCGCCGGCCGCAGAGGACGACTCGTTCCAAGGATCCATCGGGGACGGTCGGGTGGCCACACCGAGTGTGGACTCTGCGATCACGGCACGCGCAAGCGAAAGTATCGAGCTGGCGGCACTTCTGGTGCGCTGCGGCCGGTCCGATCAGCAAGCATTCGCCGAGCTGTACGACCGCACGTGCGCCCGGGTATTCGGACTGGTGCTGCGTGTCCTCCACGATTCCGGTTACGCGGAGGAGACGACCCAGGAGGTCTACCTCCAGATCTGGCGCACCGCAGCCAATTTCGACCCGGCCAAGGGTTCGGCGGTGACCTGGCTGATGACGCTCGCGCATCGGCGCGCCGTCGACCGCGTCCGAGCCGAACAGGCGCACGCCCAGCGTGAGGTCACCTACGGCACCGCGACCCTCGGCCACGAATTCGACGAGGTCACCGAGGAAGTCGGCCGCCGACTCGAACAGCAGGCCGTACGCGAGAGCCTCGCCACCCTCACCGAAACCCAGCGCGAGGCCATCTCGCTGGCGTATTTCGGCGGCCGGACGTATGCCGAGGTGGCTACCTACCTCGGAGTAGGGTTACCGACCGTCAAGTCCCGGATTCGGGACGGATTGACACGACTGAAAAAGAGTTTGGGAGTGACGTGAGATGAACGAGAGCCAGATCGATCTCGCGCATACGGTCGCGCTCGGATCGATCGGCGACGAGGACCAGCGCGCGGTGCAGGAGCTGTTCGACTCCGGCGACCCCGTACTGCGCGCGGACTTCGACACGGAAGTGCAACTGACCAGAGAAGCTCTTACCCTGTTCGCCTCGGCGTCGGCCGTCCAGCCACCCGCCACCCTCCGCACCCGGCTCCTGGCCGCGATCGCCGACGATCACGCCCCCGCCGCACGACACATTCGTCCCCCCGCTCACCGCAACGGTGAGGAAGCCGGTCCCACCTCTCTCAACTGAGCTCCGGCCTCAACCGAGCCTCGGGGTAGGCGCAAACGCTCCAGCGAGTATCCACCCGCAGCCCCCTCACGAAAACGCCAACGGCCCGTTCACGTTGAAACGTGAACGGGCCGTTGCGGTCACAAAGGCTCCCGTCACCGAGACTCAGACCCGACCCGATCTCACCGAGACTCAGGCCCGACCCGACCCCAACGGGTTGCGGCCCGGCTCGTCGATCGGTGCCCGTTGCGTACGCGACGAAGGAGCAAGCAACGGGCGCCGATCGACGAGCCCTAGGGGGCCGCAACCCCGCCGGAGCGAAGCGGAGGCCAAAAATTCAGTGCGCGTGGCCGTGGTGGTTGTCGGCCTCGTCCTCGGCCGGCTTGTCGACCACGGCGCTCTCGGTGGTGAGCACCATGCGCGCCACGGAGGTGGCGTTGAGGACCGCGGAGCGGGTGACCTTGACCGGGTCGACGACGCCGTCGGTGATCAGGTCGCCGTAGGTCAGGGTGGCGGCGTTGAAGCCGTCCTTGCCCTCGCTGACCTTGCTGACCACGACCGCGCCGTCGATACCGGCGTTGGTGGCGATCCAGTACAGCGGCGCCCGCAGCGCCTGCCGCACGACCTCGACGCCGATGGCCTGGTCACCGGTCAGCGAGTCGCGCAGTTCGATCAGCTTGGTCGCCGCTTGCACCAGCGCGGTACCGCCACCGGAGACGATGCCCTCCTCGACCGCGGCCTTGGCCGCGCTGACCGCGTCCTCGACCCGGTACTTGCGCTCCTTGAGCGCGGTTTCGGTGGCCGCACCGACCTTGATGACCGCGACGCCGCCGGACAGCTTGGCCAGCCGCTCCTCCAGCTTCTCGCGGTCCCAGTCGGAGTCGGTGGCCTCGATCTCGCCGCGCAGCTGCGCGACGCGGGCGTCGATGGCCTCCTGGGTGCCGGCGCCGTCGACGATGGTGGTCTCGTCCTTGGTGACGACCACGCGGCGGGCGTGGCCGAGCAGGTCCAGACCGGCCTCGCGCAGGCTGATGCCCAGGTCGGGGTTGATCACGGTGCCACCGGTGACGACGGCCAGGTCGTCGAGGAACGCCTTGCGCCGGTCACCGAAGAACGGCGCCTTGACCGCGACGACCTTGAGGGTCTTGCGGATGGCGTTGACGACCAGGGTGGACAGCGCCTCACCCTCGATGTCCTCGGCGATGATCAGCACCGGCTTGCCGGATTCGGCGATCTTCTCGAGCAGCGGCAGGAAGTCGGGCAGCGAGCTGATCTTCTCCCGGTGCAGCAGCACCTGGACGTCCTCGAGGACGGCTTCCTGCTTGTCGGGGTCGGTGACGAAGTAGCCCGACAGATAGCCCTTGTCGAACTGCACGCCCTCGGTGATCTCCAGGTCGGTGCTGACCGTGGAGGATTCCTCGACGGTGACGACGCCGTCCTTGCCGACGGTGGTCAGGGCCTTGCCGACCATTTCGCCGATTTCCTCGTCGCGTGAGGAGACGGTGGCGACCTGGGCGATGGCCTTCTCGCCGGAGACCGGCTTCGCGGCGGCCAGCAGCGCCTCCGACACGACGTCGGCGGCCTTGCTCATGCCGGCGCCGAGGCCGATCGGGTTGGCGCCGGCGGCGAGGTTCTTGAGGCCGCCCTTGATGAGGGCCTGGGCCAGCACGGTGGCGGTGGTGGTGCCGTCGCCGGCGACGTCGTTGGTCTTGGTGGCGACGCTCTTGACCAGCTGCGCGCCGAGGTTCTCGAACGGATCCTCGAGGTCGATGTCGCGCGCGATGGTGACGCCGTCGTTGGTGACGGTGGGGCCGCCGAACGCCTTGGCCAGCACCACGTGCCGGCCGCGCGGGCCGAGGGTGACCTTGACGGCGTCGGCCAGCTTGTCGACGCCGCGTTCCATTGCCCGACGAGCCTTCTCGTCGAACTCGATCTGCTTTGCCATGGTTGAGATGTCCTTGGGGTGGGAGTGGTGGACGGGCCTGCGACGACCCGCGGCCTGGAGCAGCGACCACGACGATCCCGGCCACAACGATCACTGCCCCGGCGCCCATGCGTGGGACACCGGGGCAGTGATCGTTACGGTGCGATCCGGATCGCGACGGCCGCGTGGGTCATCGGTCGGTCATCACTTGTCGACGACGGCCAGCAGGTCGCGCGCCGACAGGATCAGGTACTCCTCGCCGTTGTACTTGATCTCGGTGCCGCCGTACTTGCTGTAGATGACGACGTCGCCTTCCTTGACATCCAGCGGAATGCGCTTCTCGCCGTCCTCGTCCCACCGGCCGGGTCCTACGGCGACGACGGTGCCCTCCTGGGGCTTCTCCTTCGCCGTGTCGGGGATGACCAGGCCGGAGGCGGTCGTCGTCTCGGCCTCGTTGGCCTGGACGAGGATCTTGTCCTCGAGCGGCTTGATGTTCACGCTCGCCACGTTGAGCCCTCCACTTTCAGGGGATTCGGTCGTCCGGGGCTGTTCCCCGGACTCACGGTTTGGTCACGGTGTTGCTGCGGCGTTCGTGGAGCCTTACCACTACCGCCGTGCCGACCCTGCGCACAGCCCCGTCGTCGCGGGTGCCGGGACCCTTGCCCAAAGTCGAGCTGGCACCTGAGCACAACCAGTGCCGACTAGCACTCTATACACGAGAGTGCCAGCGCTCAAGGGTGGGCAGTGCTGACATCGCGACACGCCCGAGGGCGTGGCAATTGCTCCGAAAAATCTGTAACGTTCGGATAACGGATTGTGACAGTATGTAAGACGGTTCCGTGATCGGTCATGCCGTACGACAGTTGTGTCGTTACGGCGCGTCCATCGGCCGTAACCGTCACGCGATCCGTTGAGTACCACTGCTTCACCCATTCGCGCGACAACCTCGCGCACACCTGAGACGAGAACAAGACCGCACGTGATCGACGGCCGGTCCCGACCCTGAAAACGGATCGCACCTGATGGGACCGAAAGCCTGACGGAATGGCGCCTCACCGGACCGCCCCCGACGGAGGAAGACCCGCCCCGATCCGCGCGCGGAGTATTCGCCGCACAGCGGATGCCCGTGATGTCCGTTCGAGATGGTCGGTTCCACCAAGGCCGTCCGCTCGACCAGCTCGAGAAGGGAGGTGAACATGCGAACATCCCTCGGTATCTCCGCCGGGAACGAGGTCGTCTGCTCGGCCGTCGTCACCACCACGCCCAACGGCGCCCAGAGCTTCGACTACCGCGTCGTGTCGGCGGATGTGGCACATTCCGATCCGGGTGATCTGGTCGCCTCGTCGATCGAGCTGATGACCACGCAGATGCCCCGCGACTACCTGCACCGGGTCGGCACGCACACGCCCGGCGCCTCGGCGCCCCAGACGCAGCCCGTCCCGGCCGGGGCCATCGCGGTCGCCTACCGCGATCGTGAGCAGGCGATGGCGATTCGCGCCGCGATCGGCAAGCAGCGCCGGGATGTGCAGCTCATCCCCGAAAGTACTGCGGCACTCACCTATTTGCGCGAGACCGGCCTCCTCGACCGCTACGAGACGGTGGCCGTGATCGACCTCGGCGCCTCCGGTACGACGGTCACCGTGGCCGATCTGGCCGAAGACACCGTGCTGCGTTCGGAGCGCACCGAGACGATCAGTGGCGCCGCGGTGGACGAGCTGATCTATCACCATCTGCTGGACTGCCATTTCGCCCGCAGGGGCACCCGGCCCAACCGGACCATGCTGATCAACCGCAGCCGGGCCGCCAAGGAGCATCTGTCCATCGCCCCGGCGGTGACCATCGATCACGTCGCCGGGCAGCCGCTGAAGCTGACCCGCGCCGATTTCGGTGAACTGATCGCCGATCTGCTGCACGAGGCGGCCGACTACGCCCGCGCGGTCTTCGCACGAGCGCCGAAATCCCCGGAGGCAGTGGCGATCATCGGCGGCGGCGCCAATATCGCCTCGCTGGTCGAGGGACTCGACGCATTGCTCGACATTCCGGTGGTCTCGGTTCCGGAGCCGGAGGCGGTGACCGCGAAAGGCGCGGCGCTGGTGGCCGATTCGGCCCAGCCTTCGACCTTCTCCCCGATCGCCCTCGGTAGCGACGGATCGGCCGGAACCTTCACCAAACTGATCGGCACCCTCGTCGGTGCGGTCGTGGTGGTCGGTCTCGTGGTCGGCTACGGCGTCAAGGAACTCGTGCCGACGGCCCACCAGGATGTGACCCCGGCAGGGACGACCGGTACTCAGCTGACCACGTCGCCCACGTCGTCCCCGATGCCCACGGCTACATCGACGGACGCCACCGGGCAGAGCCGGACCGAGCGTCCGCCGACGAGCTCCACCCAGCCCGGCAGTTCGGCACCCGGCACATCGCCGGGCAGTTCGGTGCCGACCACCCATGCCGATCAGGTGCCGCCGATCACGCCGACGACCAGTGCGCCGGTCCTGCGGCCGGATCCGAATCTGCCGCAGATCCCGTTGCCCAACCTGCCGCATCTGCTCGGACCGCTGCTGGGAACCACCACGCCGCAACCGGTTACGCCCGAGACGACCACACCGGACAGTCCTACTCCGGGGGCCGCGCCGACCAAGCCGGGCAGTACCCGAATTCCGGTACCGCCGCACTCGAGTTCCGGGTCTGCGGAGACGGACCCGGCCCAGTCCGCCGAGCCGGGTGAATCCACTCCCTCCGGGCAGCCGACAGCGCCCAGCACAACCGTGCAGCCCCAGAACTGAGCCGGCGGAATCCTTTTCGGGACGGCCTCAGCGAATCTGGCTGGTGGACACCGAAAGACCTGGATCGGTCGCGACCGTCAACGGAGACGGTTCGGCGCCGCCCGCGATCACGTGGGCACCCAGGGTGGCGATCATGACGCCGTTGTCGGTACACAAGCGCGGCTTCGGCACCCGCAGGGTCAGACCGGCGGCCGCGCACCGCTCTTCGGCCATCGACCGGATCCGGGAGTTGGCGGTCGCGCCGCCACCGAGCACGAGCGTGTCCACACCGACATCCTGCGCCGCGCGCACGGCCTTCATGGTCAGCACATCGGCCACCGCCTCCTGGAACGAGGCCGCGATATCGGGGATCGGCAGTTCGGTCCCGTTGCGCTGGGCCGCCTCGACGTAGCGGGCGACGGCGGTCTTGAGACCGGAGAAGGAGAAGTCGTAGCGCGGATCACGCGGCCCGGTCATCCCGCGCGGGAATGCGATCGCGGCCGGATCACCGTGGACCGCAGCGGCATCGAGCGCCGGACCGCCCGGGAAGCCGAGGTCCAACAGCCGCGCCACCTTGTCGAACGCCTCGCCGGCGGCATCGTCGACGGTGCTGCCGAGTTCGACGATCGGCTCGGCCAGATCGGTCACGTGCAGCAGATGGGTGTGCCCGCCGGAGACCAGCAGGGCCACGCACGGCGGCATCGGTCCGTGTTCGAGAGTGTCGACGGCGACGTGCCCGCCGAGATGGTTCAACGCGTACAGGGGAATATCCCAGGCCGCCGCATAGGCTTTCGCGGCCGCCACGCCCACCAGCAGCGCACCGGCCAGGCCCGGTCCGATGGTGACCGCCAGCGCATCCGGCTTGGCGATGCCGGCCGTCGACAGCGCACGCCGCATGGCGGGCACGATGGCCTCGAGATGAGCACGCGAGGCGATCTCGGGAACCACGCCACCGAACCGCGCGTGCTGGTCGACGCTGGAGGCGACCTCGTCGGCGAGTAGCTCGCAGGTGCCGTCCGGATGGCGGCGCACGATGCCGACACCGGTTTCGTCACAGGAACTTTCGACACCCAGGACGATCATGACAGGACCTCGGAGTCGTGGGCGCGCTCGACGCCCGGGTGCGGGAATCCGGTCATCGCCGGGCGGCGCATGGTGAACGCGTCGGCGCCGCTGGGCTGGTAGTAGCTCTTGCGCAGGCCGATGATGTGGAAGCCGTGCTTCTCGTAGAGCGCGATGGCCGGGGCATTGTCGGTGCGCACCTCGAGGAAGACGGGCCCACCGCGCCGGCCGGCCTCGGCCAGCAACGCGCGCAACAGGGCGGTCCCGATGCCGCCGCGGTGCACATCCGGATCGACACCGATGGTGTGAATCTCGGCCTCGGGATGGTCGGGCGTGCCCAGCAGCGCGATGCCCGCGTACCCGAGCATGCGCCCCGCGTCGTCACGCGCCACCAGATAGCGATTGTGCGAACCGGCCAGCTCCGAGCGGAAGGCCACGTCCTGCCACGGATCGTCCTCCGGGAACAGCAGCAGTTCCAATTCCACGCAGCGCGCGATATCGGCCGGGCCCATCGGTTCGATATGGACCACCGGCGAGGATTCGGTACTCATCGCACCGCCTGATAGCTGCGTTCGACCGCATCGGGACGGCGCAGATACAGCGGGACCAGCGGCTGCGGCGTCGCGCGCGCGAGGATGTCGTGGGCGGCACACCGCACCAGCCCCGCCGCCGACGGGGTCTCCACCGGCAGCACCGGAAGATCGAAAAAGTCCACGTGCGAGGGTGATCCGGCGATCGCGGTCGCGTCCCCGGAATCCAGATCGACCGGTTTGCACACACCGGGACCGTCGACGCGGCCGCCGCGGCGATACCGCGCCCAGTACACCTCGCGGCGGCGGGCGTCGGTCACCACGAGCAATTCGGCGCCCGAGATCTCGTCCTGACCGGCCGGCACCTCGGGCCATGCCTCCGCGGCGATGGCGTCGAGACTGCAGACGCCGTGCACCGGCAGGCCCAGGGCGTCACCGAAGGCGGCGGCGGTCGCCATTCCCACCCGCAGGCCGGTGAACGGGCCGGGGCCGATACCCACCACGACCGCCCCGATATCGGTGCGCGTGCGGTCGGCCTGCTCGAGGCAGGCCAGAATCTGCGGGGTGAGCACCTCGTTGTGGGCGCGCGCGTCCACGGTCACCCGGGAGGCGAGAGTGCGGACCTGCGGCTGTGTGGCGGCCTGCTCCAGTTCCACCAGTCCTGCTGTAACGGCAGGCGTCGCGGTGTCGACAGCAAGTACAAGCATGATTGCCTCAACGATACCGGTTGGTCACCTCCTGTATGCCATCAGCGCCGTCGGCGTATTCGCATGTCGCAACCGCGGGGCAAACCGCTGCCGGCCGGATGTGCGCACGTCGTGACGAGGCGACCGCGTGGCGCTCGTCAACGACCAAGTGCCGCAACAACTGCCGGGGTGCCGGTGCGGAGGTCCGCGATCGGGGCCCGGCGGCCGGGCCGGATTCCGCGCTGCCGCGTATTCGCCCGCGGCGCATCGGTGGCGAGCATCACAACCGATCAGTACTGACCGACCCACTCCCAGGTGGCGGTGCGGGTCTCCGATTCCGCTTCCCGATGCAACCGCACCCGCAGATGACGGTCCGCGAGATGTTCGACGACACCGAGGCCCCACTCGACGACCACCACCGCTTCGTGCAGATCGGCATCGAGATCCAGGGCGTCGAGCTCGTCGAGGTCACCGCCCAGCCGGTAGGCGTCGACATGCACCAGCGGTATCGATCCCGGCGCCGCGCCCGCGCGATGCTGCCGCGCGATGATGAAGGTCGGTGAGCTGACCCGTCCCTCGACCCCGAGCCCGGCCGCGATCCCCCGGGTAAGCGCGGTCTTCCCCGCGCCCAGCGGGCCGTCGAGCACCACCAGATCGCCGGGCCGCAGCTCGGCGGCCAGCTCCCGGCCCAGCGCCTCGGTATCGGCGACCGTGGGCAGTTCGCGGCTCTCGGCCTCGCCCTGTGCTTCCGGGGCTTGCTCGCGATGCTCAGCCATTGCTCGCCTCCCGCCCCACGCCGTAGTCGACGGACGCGCCGCCGAATACGCCCGTGCGCAACAGCAATCGATCCAGCGCGGCATTGATCAGCTCGGGATATTGCAGATGCACCATATGCGCGGCGTCGGTGACCCGGATCAGATCGGCGTCCGGCAGCCGGGCGGCGAGTTCCCGCGAATTGCGGAACGGGATGATCAGGTCGTGGTCGCCGCCGACGACCAGCGCCGGCTGCGGCGCGAGCACCGGTAGCGCCGCCGATTCGTCGTGCACCTGCAGGGCTTCGAGAAATTTCACGATGGTCTCGACCGGTGTGCGATCGATCATCGAGGTGGTGAATCGCGACAGCGTGGGACTGACGTCGCCGTGGAACGAACTGACGTGCAGGACCGGGGTGATCAGCTGACGGGCCGTGACCCGTCCCGCCTGCACCAGCGCCGGGGAGGTGTGGGCGAGCACCCGGAACCCGTCGATCGCCGGACTGCGCAACAGCTGTGCCGCACCGGCGCGGGTCACCCCGGCCGCGGTGGTGGACAGCAGTGCGGAGGCCAGCACGCGGCGCTCGAACCATTGCGGATTCCGCGCGGCCGCCGCGAGAATCGCCATCCCACCCATGGAATGCCCCACCAGCACCAGCGGGCCGTCGGGCGCACAATCCTCGATCACCCGCAGCAGGTCGCGTCCCAGCTGTGGAACCGTGCAATTCGCAGTGCTCGACGTGCCGGAACTGCCGTGCCCGCGCAGATCGAAGAACACCATGCGGACCTGCGCGCCCCACTGCCTCGCGAGATCACGGCGCTGAAAGTGGAACGAGTGCATGCTGTTACAGAATCCGTGCACGAAAACGAGGGTGGCAGCCGGGTTCTCGGCGCCGACGACGCGCGCGGCCAGCGGTACGCCGTCGTCGGCCACCACCCGGCGCGCAGGATCGCGGTCCAGCAAGGTGAAATCCTCGTCGCGCAGGTCGTCACCGCGAGCCGGCCAGGCGACGGCGGCGCCCATTCGCCGCAGGGCCTGCGCACCGGCCAGCGCGCCCAGCACACTCGCCGACGCCACCCCGCCACGCAGCAGTGTGGACCGTAACCGGCGCGCGCTCCGAAACTGATGTGCCCGTTCGGGTTCCATCACACCACCCCTGCCTGTCCGGTATAGCCTCGCACGACACGGCCGCGGGGGGAACACACGATCTCGTAGTGGATGGTGTTCATCAGTTCCGCCCACCGCTGGGCGTGCGGATCACCCGGGGCCCCGCCGAACAGCACCGCGCGATCCCCCTCCTGCACTCCCTGCCGGTTCTCGCCCAGATCCACGACCAGCTGATCCATGCACACCCGGCCGATGTTCGGATACTCCGCATCCCCGATCCGCAGCGCGATCCGACCGCCCAGGCCGCGCGGCACGCCGTCGGCATAACCGGCCGGAATCAGTGCCACCGTGGTGTCGTGCGGCGCGATCCACTCGTGCCCGTAGGACACGCCCTCGCCCTGCGCCACCCGTTTGACCAAGGCGACCCGGGCCCGGAAGGTCATGGCCGGGCGCAGGCCGAAGTCGGAGATCTCCGGAATCGGACTCAGGCCGTAGACGGCGATACCGGGCCGCACCATGTCGAACGCCAGATCGGGCCGGGTGAGCGTGGCCGCGGAGTTGGCCAGGTGCACCACCTCGGGCTGCAGCCCGTAGTCCTTGGCGAGAGCGATGGCCTCGACGAATCTGTCCCGCTGCGCGTCGATGACCGGATGCTGCGGCTGATCGGCGTGGGCAAGGTGGGAGAACATCGCCCGCAGATGCACTACGCGCTCGGCGACCAGCTCCTGCAGCAGGGTCAGCACGTGCGGATACTCCGTGGAGGAGACACCGTTGCGGTTCAGGCCGGTATCGAGCTTCAGAGTGACGGTCGCGGTGGTTCCGCTCGCCCGCGCCGCGCGCTCCACCGCCCGCAGGTGGGCGGTCGAGGAGACTCCGATCTCGATATCGGCGGCGATCGCGGCGGCGTAATCCGCGTCGGAGGTGTTGAGCCAGCTGAGGATGGGCGCGGTGATACCGGCCGCGCGCAACTCCAGCGCCTCGGGAATGGTGGTCACGCCGAGTTCGGCCGCGCCCGCGGCCAGTGCCGCCCGGCCGACCTGCACCGCTCCGTGGTTGTAGGCGTCGGCCTTCACCACCACCATCACCGCGGCATCGCCCGCGTGTTCGCGCAGTATCCGCACGTTGTGTGCGATGGCATCCAGATCGACGACGGTCTCCACCTGCGGATCAGCGCTACTCACGGCTACCGATCCTGCCACGTGGCGCGTCGCGCCCACCCGGCGCGCCCGGGTGATATCGGATCGAGCCGAAATCAACCCTTGCTTGGAGTGCACTCCAGCTCATTAGCGTGGTTCACGCGGGCACACGCCGCCCGCCACCACCCATCGACCAGAGGGGTTTCATGAGCAAGGTTTGGTTCATCACCGGCGTCTCGCGCGGATTCGGCCGCGAATGGGCTCTGGCGGCCCTCGAGCGCGGCGACCGGGTCGCCGGAACCGCGCGCAAGCTGGAGACACTCGACGACATCGTCGCCGCCTACCCCGACACCTTCCTGCCGCTGCAACTCGACGTCACCGACCGCGCGGGCGACTTCGCGGCGGTCGCGGAGGCCGCCGAGCGGTTCGGCCGCCTGGACGTCGTGGTCAACAACGCCGGGTACGGGCACTTCGGCATGATCGAGGAACTGACCGAAGAGGAGATCCGCGCTCAGCTCGAGACCAACGTCTTCGGGGCGCTGTGGGTCACCCAGGCGGCGCTGCCGATTCTGCGCGAGCAGGGCAGCGGCCACATCATCCAGGTGTCGAGCATCGGCGGGATCAGCGCCTTCCCGAATCTGGGCGCCTATCACGCGTCGAAGTGGGCGCTCGAGGGGTTCTCGCAGTCGCTGGCGCAGGAGGTCGACGGTTTCGGCATCCACGTCACATTGATCGAGCCGGGCGGGTTCAGCACCGATTGGGCCGGCCCGTCGTCGGTGCACAGCACGGAAAACCCCGCCTACGACGAGGTGCGGGCCGCGCGCACTCGGACCCGTTCGGCCCAGCAGCCCGGCGAGCCGACGGCTACGCGGGCGGCGATCCTGGCCGTGGTCGACGCCGACAAGCCGCCCTTGCGGCTGTTGCTGGGGACCGCACCGCTGCAGATCGCGACCGCCGACTACGAGTCGCGACTGTCGACCTGGCGCGAATGGGAGTCGGTCACGCTGGCCGCCCAGGGCGACTGACCGGGCACGTACCGGGAGGACGGGCTGCCGGCGCTGCGGTCCCGGCACCCGGCCGTCCACCGTGGTTCCGCCGCGGCGAAGATGGCGCGGTCAGAACGAATCGGCCGGCAGTCCGTCCGCGGCATCGGCGAGACTACGCAGGGTCCGCACCGCGGCTCGTAGGTGATGCAGCAGCGGAGTAGACGAAATAGGCGCTGCCGCATCACTGTCGGCATGGGCGGCGAGATTCGCGGCGAGGGCGTGGACACGCGCGGCGGCCGCCGCCGCCCACCCCGGGACCCGTCCCGCCGCCAGCAGTGCGCCGATGACGCCGGACAGTACGTCCCCGGCGCCCGCAGTGGCCGCCCAGGAACCACCCGCCTCGTTGACCAGCGTCGGCTCGCCGGGGGTGGCGACCAGCGTGGACCGCCCCTTCAGCAGGACCGTGACCTGCCACTTCTCGGCGAGTTCACGCACCGCCGCCACCCGGTCGGGGCCGAGTTCACGGCCGGTCAGACGCGCGAATTCGCCTGCGTGCGGTGTCAATACGGTCGGTGCGCCGCGACCGGTGACCAGCTCCGGCGTGGCGGCCAGCAGGGTCAACCCGTCGGCGTCGACCACCACGGGCAGATCGGTGGCCAGGACCTCCGACAGACGCTCGCGCGCGGCGTCGTCGGTACCCGCCCCCGGCCCGAACACCCAGGACTGCACCCGCCCGGTTCCGGAAATACTCTCGGCCGCAATGACTTCCGGGAATTGCGCGAGAACCTGTGCGGCTGCGGTTCCGGCGTAGCGGACCATGCCGGAGGTGGCGGCCACCGCGGCGCCGGTGCACAACACCGCGGCACCGGGATAGGTGTCGCTGCCGGCGTGGACGCCGGTGACACCCTGCGTGTATTTGTCGTCGCGCGGTCCGGGCACCGGCCAGTCGCGACCGATCGACACCGGCTCCAACGCGGCCAGCTGCGGCTCGGGCAGGCGTAAACCGATGGGAACCAGCTGAATTCGCCCACACCACGGCGCGGCCAGCGCGTGCACCGGTTTGTAGGAACCGAAGGTGACCGTCACCGCGGCCCGTACCGCCGGGCCGTCCACCGCACCGGTATTCGGATCGACACCGCTCGGCAGGTCGACGGCGACGATCGGTGCCTCGATCGCCGCTACCAACTCGGCGGCCCGGGGTCGCAGCGCACCCCGGCCGGAGATTCCGATGATGCCGTCGACCACCAGGTCCGGCGTGCCGAGCAGTTCGGCGGCCGATCCCGCCCCGGCCTCACGAATCCGCCCGCCCGCCCGGCGCAGCGCGGCGAGTCCTTCCGCATGCGCTCGCTCGGGCGACAACAGCACGGCCGTCACCGCCGCCCCGCGCCGGCGCAGCGCCGCGCCCGCCCAGAGCGCATCGCCGCCGTTGTCCCCCGATCCGACGAGCAGTGTCACGGACCGCCCGGCGACGCCGCCGGTCCGTTCCCGCAGTTCGGCCGCAACCACATTCGCCAATCCGTACGCGGCACGGCGCATCGGCACCCCCGCGGCGACCCGCTCGAACAGTTCGGCTTCGGCAGCTCGCACCTCGTCGACGGTGAAATATCCCCGCAGGGCCGGTGCCATCATTCGCCTCCTCGTAGGGATCGCACAGGGATCGCGCTCGAATCGGAACCTCCAGCAGATTACGCCCGGGATCTTCGGTTCCCGCATGCCCGCGGCTCCGCCGCCGGTGCGACGCGGCCGGATCGCACGCGGGTGCCGCGAACCGGATGCCACCATTCGGACTAGGCTCGTGATCATGGCCCACAGCACCGTACGCAGCCGCGCAGCGCGTCTCCTCCCGATCGCCGGAGCGCTGGTGGCTGCCGTGCTGATCGCCGGATGTGGTTCGAACACAACGACATCCACTCCCACGACCACGACCGCGGCCACGCCGCCGGGTACCGCGGCTGCCTCGCCGACCGTGGCCCAACCGGCCTCGGTCACCGTGCGCGTCGAGGATATGAAGTTCTCCCCCGACGCCGTCACGGTCCAGGCGGGCGACACCGTCACCTGGAAGTTCTCCGACAAGGTGCCGCATGCCGTGCAGGGCATCGGCGATGCGGCGATGGGCATCAACAGCCCGATTTTCACCGGCGGCGAGTGGAGCCATACCTTCGCCGTGCCCGGCGTCTACCGCTACCTGTGCCCGCTGCATCCCGAAATGCGCGGCACCGTCACGGTGCGGTAGTCGCGACGCCGTCTCCTACCCGCATCTCGCGGCGGTTCAACGCCTCCACGGCCGTCACCAGTGGGGCCAGTTCGGGATCGGCCGCGGCCTCGCGGAGCGCCTGCGACAGGGCGGCGTCGTTGGTGGGCCGCGCCTGTTCGAGGAGGGCAAGACCAGCGGGGGTGACGTCGGTATAGATGCCCCGGCGGTCGTCCGGGCACAGATAACGCTGCAGGAGACCGCGGTCCTCGAGCCGGGTCACCAGCCGCGTGGTCGCGCTCTGACTCAGCGCCACCGAGTCGGCGACCTGGTTCATCCGCAGATGGCCACCGGGCCCGTCGTGTTGGCGGCTGAGCACGGTGAGAAGTGAGTATTCGCGCACGCTGAGCTCGTGGCCGGCCTGCAGGGCGCGTTCGATCCGTGCCTCGATCCGGTCGTGCAGCACCGAGAGCGCATACCAGCCATCCGCCAATCCGGTCAGCGCGGCTTCCGCGGTCATCGGCCCTCCTCATGTCGTCGCCGTCCCCAGGATAACGCGCTCCCGCAATAGCAAGCGTTTGCAATTAACACGCGTATGCAATTATTGTCGACGCCTGTAACGCCCGTCTACAACACCGTGTGGAGGCCTGCACCCATGCCACTCGCACTTCTCGCCCTCACCCTCGGCGCATTCGCCATCGGGACGACCGAATTCATCGTGGTCGGATTGCTGCCCGGGGTCGCGGACAGTTACGCGGTATCGATCCCGACCGCCGGTTGGCTGGTCACCGGCTACGCCCTCGGCGTGCTCGTCGGTGCGCCGGTGATGACCGGACTCGGCACGCGTGTATCCCGCAAGCGCATGCTGCTGATCAGCCTGTTGCTGTTGATCGCCGGCAACGCATTGTCCGCTGCCGCACCGACTTTCGGCCTGATGCTGACCGGCCGCATCATCGCCTCACTGGCGCACGGCGCCTTCTTCGGCATCGGGGCGGTGGTCGCCGGATCGCTCGTCGCCCCGGACCGACGCGCCGGTGCGATCGCCATGATGTTCACCGGGCTCACCGTCGCGACCGTGGTCGGCGTTCCGCTGAGCACTCTGCTGGGGCAGCATTTCGGTTGGCGGCTCGCCTTCGCGCTGGTCGCCGCCGTCGGCGCGCTCGCCTTCGCCGGAGTGCTGGCGCTGGTGCCCGATCGGCCGGCACCGCGCGACGCCCGGTTCACCCGGGAGCTGGCGGTCCTGCGCAATCCGCAGGTACTGCTCGCGATGGCGATGACCGTGCTCGGCTTCGGCGGTGTCTTCGCCGCCATCACCTACCTCGCGCCGATGATGACCGAGGTCACCGGATTCGCCGAAACCTCGGTCACCTGGATCATGGTGTTGTTCGGCCTCGGATTCCTGATCGGCAATCTGGTCGGCGGCCGTTACGCCGATCGCCATCTGCTGCCGATGCTCTACATCACGCTGGCGGCGCTGGCCGTCGTCCTGGCCCTGTTCACGCTCACCGCGCACAACAAGGTCGCGGCGGCGATCACCGTCGTCCTGATCGGAGCGCTGGGCTTCGCCACCGTGCCGCCGCTGCAGAAGCGGGTCCTCGATCAGGCCGCCGCGGCGCCGACGCTGGCCTCCGCGCTGAATATCGGGGCCTTCAATCTGGGCAACGCGCTCGCCGCATGGCTCGGCGGATCGGTCATCGCCGCGGGTTTCGGTTACACGAGCTCCAGCTGGGTCGGCGTGGTCCTGGCCACGAGCGCACTCGGCTCGGCCGTCTGGTCGGGCGCACTGGAACGTCGCACGACACGCTCCAGCACGGCACCCGAAGAGCTTGTGGCAGTGGGAGATTGACCGGCGCGCCCGCCGCTATTCGACGGTGACCGACTTCGCGAGGTTGCGTGGTTTGTCGATGTCGTAGCCGCGGGTCTGCGCCACCTCGGCGGCGAAGATCTGCAGCGGCACAGTCGACAGCAGCGGCTGGAAGAGGGTCGGGGCGGCCGGGATCTCGATCAGATGATCGGCGAACGGGCGGACCGTATCGTCGCCCTCCTCCGCGATCACGATGGTGCGGGCACCGCGGGCCTGGATCTCCCGGATGTTGCTGAGCAGCTTCGAATGCAGCACCGCGCGTCCCTTCGGGGAAGGCATCACCACGATCACCGGCAGACCCTCCTCGATCAGCGCGATCGGGCCGTGCTTGAGCTCACCGGCGGCGAAACCCTCGGCGTGCATATAGGCGAGCTCTTTGAGTTTGAGCGCACCCTCCAGCGCGACCGGATAGCCGACGTGGCGGCCGAGGAACAGCACCGTCGACTGATGCGCGAACCGGCGGGCGATCTCGCGCACCTGCGGCGCGGTCTCGAGCACCCGCTCCACCAGCTTCGGCATGGCCTCCAGTTCACCGAATTCGCGAGCCACCTCGTCCGGATACTTGGTGCCGCGCGCCTGCGCGAGGGCAAGGCCCACAAGGTAATTCGCGGTGATCTGGGCGAGGAAGGCCTTGGTCGAGGCAACCCCGATCTCCGGGCCGGTGCGGGTGTAGACCACGGCATCGGATTCACGCGGAATCTGCGCGCCGTTGGTGTTGCAGATGGCGAGCACACGCGCCTTCTGCTCCTTGGCGTGACGCACCGCCTCCAGCGTGTCGGCCGTCTCACCGGACTGCGAGATCGCGACGACCAGCGTGGACCGGTCGAGGACCGGGTCGCGGTAGCGGAATTCACTGGCCAGCTCCACCTCGACCGGAACCCGGGTCCAATGTTCGATCGCGTACTTGGCCAGCAGTCCGGCGTGATACGAACTGCCGCAGGCCACCACGAACACCTTGTCGAATTCGCGAAGTTCCTGATCGGCGAGGCGCTGCTCGTCCAGCACGATGCGGCCGTTGTCGAAATGGCCCATCAGCGTCTCGGCCACCCCGGCGGGCTGCTCCTCGATCTCCTTGAGCATGAAGTAGTCGTGGCCGCCCTTCTCGGCGGCGGCCAGATCCCAGTCGATGGTGAACGGCCGGGTCCGCGCGCCCTCGGTGGCGCCGGCGAAGTCGGTGACCACATAGCTGTCCGCGGTGATCACCACGGCCTGGTCCTGACCGAGCTCGACCGCTTCGCGCGTGTGCTCGATGAACGCCGTCACATCCGAGGCGATGAACATCTCCCCCTTGCCCACACCGACCACCAGCGGCGTCGAGCGACGCGCGGCCACGATCGTGCCCGGATGATCGGCATGCGTGAACACCAGTGTGAACGCGCCCTCGAGCCGGCGCAGGACGGCCAGCGCACTGCCGACGAAATCACCGGCCGTGGGTCCGGCCGCGTAGGCATGGGCAACCAGGTGCACCGCGACCTCGGTGTCGGTATCGCTGCGCAGTTCGACCCCGGCCTCCTCGAGTTCGCGCCGCAGCGGGGCGAAGTTCTCGATGATGCCGTTGTGCACGACCGCGACCCGGCCCGCGAGGTCACGGTGAGGGTGCGCATTGCGGTCGGTGGGCGCGCCGTGCGTGGCCCACCGCGTATGTCCCATACCGGTCGTACCGGCGAACGCGGCGGGACCGGCCTCGGCCAGCTCGGCCTCCAGATTGGCCAGCCGACCGGCCTTGCGCTCCACCGCGATAGTGCCCGCGCCGTCCAGGATCGCCACGCCCGCGGAGTCGTAGCCCCGGTACTCCATGCGGCGCAGTGCGTCCACGACGACGCCGAGCGCGTCCCGGTACCCGACGTAGCCAACGATTCCGCACATGGTGTCCCAGCCTACTTGGGCCGCGTGGACACGCGAATCGGCCTGCTATCGAAGCAGGTGGGGGCGTGTCCGGGCCGCTCCGCTCGTGACAGTGCCGCATTCCGGGCGACTCTCGGTAGAGTTCACCCCCGTGTCGGTGTCTGTGAAATCGCTTCTGAGCATTCTGACCAGCCCTGGTCCGCACCGGGTGATGCGCGGCAACCTCGGCATCGCCGGGCAGCCCGGCGTGGTGTTCACCCCCGAAGAGGGCCACAACCTGCCCGCGGTCGTCTTCGGACACGGCTGGCTCGCCGGCGCCGGCAACTATCGCCGACTGCTCGAACACCTCGCGTCCTGGGGTTTCGTCGCCGCCGCACCCGACACCGAACGCGGCCCGCTGCCCTCGCACCTGAATCTGGCCACCGACCTGCTGACCACGCTCGACATCTGCGCGGGCGTGCGGCTGGGCACCGGCGCGCTCAGCGTGCACCCGGACAAGCTCGCCCTGGCAGGGCACGGGATGGGCGCGGGCGCCGCCGTCATCGCCGCCTCGCAGCGCAAGGTCGGCGCCGTGGCGGCCCTCTACCCGGCACCCACCGCCCCGAGCGCGGAAGCGCTGGCCGCCCGGATCGACACCCCGGCCCTCATCGTCGCCGGCGGTGTCGACATCTCCACCGGCAACTGCACCGCGCAGGCCCTCGCCACCGCCTGGGGCGGGCCGATGTCGCTGCGCACCGTCGACAAGGCCACCCACAACGGCATCGTCGAGGGCCGCCGCGCTCTCGCCGCGCTCGGCGCCGCCAAGTACGAACCCAAGACCGAACGCATCACCCGAGCCCTCCTGGTCGGCTACCTCAGCTACCAACTCCTGGGCGACAAGAAATATCAGCCCTTCGCCGACCCGGAAGCCGACATCCCCCACACCTCGGCCGTCGACCCCGAAGCCACCGAAGAGCCAGAGCCCGAACACGTTTCGCCCTTGCAGCTCGTGCAGGTAGCCCGCGCCCTGCGCAAGTAGAAGGCCGTCGCCCGGGAGCGCACGAGAACGGTGGGAACCGATTGTCGCCGGGCCGCGTCGGATATGTTGACGGCTGGTTTTCGACGGAGGGGTGGACAGATGGCGGACGCCGAGCAGGAGGCCGCGCGGGCGCGGAACGAGGCGTTGCGACTGGAGGTCGATTCCCTTCTGGCGACCTTCGAACAGCAGAAGCGCGAACTCGCCGACGTACAGGAGCGGTTGGCCGCCACGACCGCCGAGGCCTGGTCCGCGGACAATCTGGTCCGGGTCGTCGCCAATGTCGCGGGCGTGGTGGTGGAGGTCCATCTGGAGCCCGAGGCGTTCAAGCGGTCGACCCCGGAGAAACTCGGCAGGTCGATGGCCGAGGCCGCACAGGCCGCGGCTCGCCGGGCCGGCGAGTTGTCGCAGCAGGCGCTGGCACCCATCCAGGAGGTCGCCGGTGACGTGCCCGACCTCTCCGACATCCTCCCGGGTGCGCCCAGCATCAAGGACCTGATGAACACGCTGCTGCCCGATCCGGCGGGAAGCGCACCGGCGCAACAGGGCTCGTCGGAGCCGGGGGCGTTCGACGACGAGGACGAGGACGACTACTACCGCAACCGCGGCTACCTGCGGGGGGAGCGATGAGCGCGTTCAAGGTCGATCCGGCCGCTCTGCGGGCGACCGAGCCCCGGTACAACGACGTTTCGGACCGGGTGATCACCGCGGTGCAGAACCTGAAGCGGATCGTCGAGGCCGAGGGCCAGTGCTGGGGTGACGACGAAATCGGCGAGAAGTTCGCGAAGGGGTACGTCGATCCCGCCGGTAAGGCCGTCACGACCGGCAGTAATCTCGGCGCGATCCTCACCAGCATGGCGGGCAATATGCGCTCCGCGGCCGAAACGCTGCAGGCGCAGGACCAAGCCAACGCCGGTGCGATCGCCCAGACCCAATTCTGATTCCGCGCCGCACATGGGTATCGAAATCCCCACCGAACTGCAGTGGGTCGCGAAATATGTTGTGGGTGCCGGTGATTGGCCCAAGGGTGACGAGACCGCGATGCGGCGGCTCGCCCACGGCTGGGACCAGCTCGCCGACGCCCTGACCGAAATTCAGACCGACGCGGGTTCGGTCACCACCTCCGCTTTGGCCGCCGTCGACGGGAAGACCCACGAGGCGATCAAGGAGTTCTGGGATCAGGTCGCGGGCGACAAAGGCCTGTGGCCGGGGCTGATCGAGGAAGTCAAGGGCCTGAGCAAGGACCTCGACGACACCGCCACCGATATCGAACATACGAAATACGTCATCATCGCGACCCTGGTGATCTTCGCGATTCAGATGATCCAGGCGATCGCCACGGCATGTACGGGTATCGGCGCCCCCGCCGCCGCGGCGGAGGAGGCTGCGGCGCAGGTCGCCGCGCGCCTGACCATCCGCCAGATCATCAAGTGGCTGATCCAGAAGATCTCCACCCGGGCGCTGGCCAAAGCCGCGATCATCGGTGTGGCGCAGGGCGCCGGTGTCGACGCGGGCGCCAGTCTGCTGCAGATGGCGCAGGGTAAGCGCGGTGGTTTCACCGGCGAGGAAGTGAAAGGGCTGTTCGCCGAGAGCGTTTCAGGCGCTGTCGGTGGTGCGGTGGGCGCGAAACTGGGCTCCGACGGGCTGGCCAAGGGCCTCGTCGACAAGGCCGGGTCGACTGCCGGAAAGTTCGCCGCGCGCACGGCCGCCGATGCTGTCGGTGGCGCGGCCGGATCGGTCGCCGGAACCGCCGCGAGCGTCCCGTTCGGCGGGAAATTCGAGGTCGACCCGACCACGCTCGCGACATCGTCGGTCGCCGGCGCGGCTCAGGGTGCGCTCGGCCAGGTGCACGAAGGGCGGACCACGCCCGCGAGCCACGAATCCGGAACGACGGACGCCAGGGAGGCTGACAGTTCTGATTCCGCTGCGGGACAGAATCATTCGAGTGGTACGCACGACAACTCGACCGGCACGCCTTCGAATGACGGAACGAACCCGGCGCGGCCGGGACCGTCGTCCCCAGCGCACGACAATGCACCCGCACCATCCCCGGCTCACGATGGCCCGCCGGCCGGTCCCACACATGTCGGCGACACCAGCGCACAGCCGTCGCCCCACACCTCGGAGCCCGCGCCCGCCGGCACCGAGACCGGCACGACCGGACACAACACCGATTCGGCGCCCGCACCGGACCGAACCGCCCAGCCGGATCACGGGAACGGACCTCCGCAACATACGGAAAACACTGCGCCGCAACACGACACGCCGACGACGGATGGGGCGCCGGCGCCGCACACCGCCGGCACGGAGAACGGGCCGTCCGGCCATCCCGCACCGGTGGAGCATTCCGTTCCCGAGCAGTCACCGCGCCCCGGGTCGAGCCTGAACTGGGACACCGACTCGCCGGCACCCGCCGGGACCACACATCCGGGCGCTTCCGAGACCTCGTCGCCCTCCCACGACACACCGCCGGGCACCCCACCGGCGCCGGACCATGCCACACCTCAGCATCCGGATGCGAGTTCGCCCCCACATGATGCGCCGACGACGACTCGGCCGGGATCCGACCAGCCGGGCTCACCGCATTCGGATCCGGCGACGCCGCCTTCCGCTGCGCACCCCGATTCCCCTGCGGCAGCACCGGATCCGTCGCGACACCCGGATGCCGGAACGCCGGTGGGCCGACACGAGTCACCATCACCGCAACCCGATCCGGCACAACCCACGGCAACGCCACACGGCAGTTCGGTCGACCCGGCCGCAGTGCCGCACCCCGGCGGCGATCGGACGCCGACTCCGGCCGAGGACACCCCGGCAACCACACACGCCGCGACCGCCGACACCCCCGCTGCCACGACGCCGTCGGCGGCCCCCTCCATGGGGTCGCTGGGATCTCTCGGTTCCGCCGGTGGTGAAGGCACGCATCGCCCTAACACTCCGGCTCACACCCCGACTCACGCGGATACACCGCACTCCGACCCCCGATCGGCAGGCCCGCACATCGGGCCCGAGACCGCGTCGCGCCCGGACAATTCCCGTGCCCCGCGCGACAACGCGCGACCCGACACTACCCCGGCGAGCAGGACCGAGTCCCCGCGTCCGGCGCCATCCGCGCCGCGCACGACGGCCCGCCCGGAGCCTGCTCGTCACGCACCCGGCTCGACCGCCGCCGACCACGCTCCGGCCCGCCTCCGACCGGAGCCGGCCCGCACTCCGGAGCCGAGCCGCACACCGGTTTCGCATGACCGAAACGGGCACGCGCAGAACAGGAATACCGCCGAACCGGCTGTCGAACGACCGTCCGACGCTGCGAATGATTCGGACCCTCGAACTCCGAACGGAACTCGGAACGGGTCACCTGAGTCGGCCGATGCGCCGGGTCGTGGTTCCGCACACCCGGGTGCCGCGGAAACCCCGGCCCACCGAACCGGCGAGCAACACCCGACCGACGATGCGATCGCCGC
>NZ_LZML01000120.1:0-998 GCF_001665695.1 Nocardia sp. 852002-51101_SCH5132738
CGCCGAGATCGACCGGCCCCAGCGCTGATCGTTCGGTTCATCACCGAACACCAAGGCCACCGTGAAAGCGGTGGCCTCGTCTGGGGTGTCGAGTCGATCTGCGCCGCGCTCTGCGAACTCGGCGTAAAAGCCTCCCCATCAACGTATTACGAGCAACGCAAACGCCTTCCGGCGCGACGGGAACTCCGTGACGAAGAACTGAAGGTGGAGATCACACGCGTTCATTCGGAGAACTTCGGGGTCTATGGCGCGAGAAAGGTATGGCTGCAGCTGAACCGGGAGGGCCATCCAGTGGCCCGCTGCACCGTCGAGCGGTTGATGCGTGAACTCGGATTGCGCGGCGCTGTCCGTGGCCGGGTCAAACGCACCACCTTGCCCGATCCCGCCTCGCCGCGGCCGGCGGATTTGGTGCAGCGTCGCTTCGCGCCGTCGGCACCGAATCGGTTATGGGTGGCGGACATGACGTATGTGTCGACGTGGTCGGGCTGGGTCTACGTCGCGTTCGTGATCGACGCCTACGCGCGCCGGATCATCGGCTGGCGAACCGCCACGTCGATGACGACCTCGCTGGTGCTCGACGCGATCGAGCATGCCATCTGGACCCGCGAGCGGGCCGGATGGGATGTGAAAGATGTTGTGCACCATACAGATAGGGGTTCGCAATATACGTCCATTGCGTTCTCCGAGCGGTTGGCCGAGGCTGGGATCCAGCCGTCGGTCGGGGCGGTCGGATCCTCGTATGACAACGCCCTGGCCGAGACGATCAACGGCCTCTACAAGACCGAGCTGATCAAACCGCGCGGACCGTGGCGCAGCGTCGACCACGTCGAATTCGCTACCGCCGAATGGGTCGATTGGTTCAACCACCGGCGGCTCTACCGCTACTGCGGCGATATCCCTCCCGCGGAGATGGAGACCGCCTACTACTCTCAACAACCAGCCCAGCAACCCGCCGGGCTGTCATACCGATAAGTCTCCGGACTCACCGGGGCGGTTCA
>NZ_LZML01000121.1:0-1903 GCF_001665695.1 Nocardia sp. 852002-51101_SCH5132738
GAGGTGAGTCGGCGGCGGGAATCTCACCCACCGCCGCTCTCAGAACCGTGCGTGACAGTCTCCCGTCACACGGCTCCCACTGTCGAACCGCTGGGCAACGCGCCGTGCTTCCAATGGGCGAACATGCCGGGATAGGTTGAGGCAAACTCTGCCATTTTCCGGCGTGCCCGGCCTATGGCACGGCGATACCGCTTGTATTTCCGCATGGCCCATTTCACGAGGAATGGGTTGATCTGGCGTTCCAGGAAGCTGATCAACTCGGACTTGTAGAAGTGCCCGTAGTAGTTGATCCAGCCCGCCACGACGGGGTTGATCATCGCGGCGATCTCAGTGAAGGTCAGCGCGGTCCAGCGTCCCAACCGCCAGTTCCGGATGGTCTTGGCCATGGACTTCTTGGCCTGCTTGCTCACCGCGGGCAGGAACCCAGTTTTGAGTCGCCCGTCTCGCAGTCGAGATGCCCGGCGCCGGAACGTGAACCCCAGGAAGGTGAACTCGGTGACCGGGAACTCCAGGTCTCGCCCTTCCTGCTTGCAGTACACGATCCGGGTCTTGTCCGGGTGCAGTGCCAAACCGAAACGCCCCAGCCTGCGCGCGATGGCATCGCGGACGAACTCCGCTTGCTTCTCGCTGACGCAGTGCACGATGGCGTCGTCGCAGTACCGCTCGAACCTGACCGACCCCAGCTCCCGCTCCACCCAGGAGTCGAATGCGTAGTGCATGAACAGGTTCGACAACAGCGGCGAGATCGCGGACCCCTGCGGGGTTCCCTTGTCCCGCCTGATGAGCGTGCCGTCGATCTGCCGCAGCGGAGCGGTGAGCCACCGCTTCACATACAGCACCACCCACGGCAACTCGGTGTGACGTTCCACAGCAGCGACGATGGGATCGTGCGGAACGTTGTCGAAGAAGCCCTGAATATCAAGGTCGATGACCCAGGGCTGCCGCCAACACCGCTGCTTGCACGTCTCCACCGCATCCAACGCCGACCGGCCGGGCCGATACCCATACGAATCAGGATGGAACACCTGCTCCGCTGACGGCGACAACACCATGGCCACCGCTGTCTGAGCGATCCGGTCCGCGACGGTCGGAACCCCGAGGGTTCGGATTCCGCCGCCCTGTTTCGGAATGTCCACCGCCCGCACGGGCGGCGGGAAATAGCTTCCCGATGACAGGCGATTCCAGAGTTTGTACAGGTTGTTCTTCTCGTCCTGCTCGAACTCAGTCAACGACTGCCCGTCCACACCAGCCGCTCCCTTGTTGGCCTTGACCTTCTGATACGCCTCCCACACCAGAGTTTTCGGGATGTCGAACGGCTTGCCCGCCGATCTCGTTCCGGTCATCGGATTCCTCCCATTACTGGTTGATCGTCGATCGAAACCCGACAGCACGCCCCCTTCGCTCCACCCCCATTACGGGGGCTTCATCACTACTACGGGGCGTTCCGCCCTCCTGACACGCCACCAGAGCTGCTCGCCCTTCCCGCGACCAGCTCAACCGCCGGCCGCTGTTTCGCGTCGAGAAGTTCTCCTGTTCCGTTGCAGAGCCTGGACCGAGCTCGCGCCACCTTCACGCCGGACACCACCAGACCAATCAGCAGGCTCTCGTCTGGCTTCTCCCGGGACAGCATTGAGGCCCCGGTTTCGATGTCACCTACATCTAACGACGCGTCGTCAGTGGTTCACTCACGTTCGCCTTCTCGATCCATACCTGCCTTGTCCTGCAAGGCTTTTCCCCGCACGCTCACCACCACGGCTCATTCACCGCAGCAGCTCGGGGCGGTTTGACACCTGCACCTGCATGCCGATGCCGAAGGACCTACCTTCATCTCCACAACAGCACGAGCACAACGAAATCCGTGTTCTACACCACGAACCTCCTGTTCTCTTCAGGACACACCAAC
>NZ_LZML01000122.1:0-1249 GCF_001665695.1 Nocardia sp. 852002-51101_SCH5132738
CCCGACCTCGGCCGCCCCGTCCTTGCCACCGACGAATCCTACAATTACACAACGGATTTCAGGCGCAGAACACTAGGGAGTGTTTCGAAGTAGTTGATGGGGTGGTAGCGCGCAGCGGTGCCACCCCATCAACTGTTCAGTGAAATTTGTTGTCCGCGTTGGCATATAGGTGAGGCCTCCGGTAGTTGGTTCAGCTGTCGAAGAAGAACCCTGAATACCGGAGACCTCGTGGCCAGCGTAGCGGTGGCGGGGCGCGCGGACCTGACCGATGCCCAATGGGCTCGGCTGGAACCGTTGCTGCCCCGGAACAAGAAGGCGGGACGCCCGCCGCAGTGGACTAAACGACAGCTCATTGACGGGATCCGGTGGCGGACCCGGGTCGGATCACCATGGCGAGACGTGCCAGGGGCATATGGATCGTGGCTGGCGGTGTATGGGCTGTTCCGGCGCTGGCAGCGTGCCGGGGTGTGGGCGTTGATCTGGAAGCTGTTGCAGGCGTTCGCTGACGTGGACGGGCGGATCGTGTGGCAGGTGAGTGTGGACTCGACGGTCCTGCGGGCCCATCAGCACGCTGCCGGGGCCCGTCGCGACGGTGACAGACAGGCCGAGCCGCCCGGTGGTGTGATTCGGGAGCCGGCTGATCATGCGCTGGGCCGGTCGCGGGGCGGTTGGTCGACGAAGTTGCATCTGGCCTGTGAACAGGGCTGCCGGGTGCTGTCGCTGTTGGTCACTCCTGGGCAGGCCGGTGACAGTCCCCAGTTCACAGCGGTCCTCGACGGGATCGAGGTGCCCAAACTCGGTCGCGGTCGGCCACGATCACGCCCAGTGCGGGTGTTGGCCGATAAGGCGTATTCCAGTCGTGGGAATCGAGATTGGCTACGCCGGCACGGGATCCGGGTGACCATCCCGATCCCGGCGGACCAGGCCGCGCATCGCCGCAACCGCGGTATGGCCGGTGGCCGCCCGCCAGCGTTCGATCCGGTTGTCTACCGGGACCGCAACGCTGTCGAACGCGGCATCAACCAGCTCAAACAGCATCGGGCAGTGGCCACTCGCTATGACAAGCTCGCCGTCCGCTACCAGGCCACGGTCCACATCGCTGCGATCAATCAATGGCTCAAACATGAGTGAGGGCGGGCCGAACGGCCCGCCCTCACCACTTCGAAACACTCCCTAGTGTTCTGCGCCTGAAATCCGTTGTGTAATTGTAGGATTCGTCGGTGGCAAGGACGGGGCGGCCGAGGTCGGG
>NZ_LZML01000123.1:0-71652 GCF_001665695.1 Nocardia sp. 852002-51101_SCH5132738
TCGGCCTCGACACCACCATCGGCGCCGACGACAACTTCTTCGACCTCGGCGGCAACAGCCTCGTCGCCACCCGCGCCACCGCCGCCGCCCACGCCGACCGTGACTCCGACGCCGACCACGCCGCCGGGGACCACCACGTGGCAACGGCCCACGACCACTCCGCGCACCACCACGACCACGCCCAACGGTCTGGAACCGGTGCCCGGATTGCCGCTGCCGCCGGGCCTGCAGTTCTCCTAGTCACCGACTCCGTGATGATTTCGTAGCGAAACTCACGCCGTTGTGCCCTAAAGTGATGCGCTGACCGGTCGTTCCGGACGTCGCACCGGGCGAGCGGTCTGTTTGATGGTCGAGGGCTGTTGCCACCCAATGGTTTACCGCCCACGGGTGGCCGGCACGTATGTGCCTGACGAAGGGACTCCATGCGCAAGTTGGCGGCGCGTCGCGCCACGGTCGGACGCGCCTCGGTGGCACGCTCGTCGGTGAAAACTGCTGCTGTCGCCCTCGCTTCGACTCTGCTTCTCGGCCCGTGGATCGCCACATCGCCCGCGCTCGCCGATCCGGCGCCGGCCCAGTCGGCGGCCGACACGCTGCCGCCCGAACTGGTGCAGGCCATCGGCCGCGATCTGAAGATGTCGCCCGCGGAGTATCTGGACCGTGCCGCCCGTGCCCAGCAGTTGCGCGACTACGCCCGCGAATTCCGCTCCTCACACCCGCAGGCTTTCGCCGGGGCGTGGCTCGGCGCCGACGGCAAGCCGGTGATGGCGGTGACCTCGCTCGACGCCGCGCGCATCGCCAACTCCGCCGGATATCAGACTCGCCTGGCGCCGATTTCGGCCGACAATCTGGAGAGCTCGCTCGACCAGCTGGTCAAGTGGATCGGCGGGCTGCCGCGGGAACTGTCGGCCGGGATCAATTCGGTCGCCATCGATTTCCTGAACAGCCAGCTGGTGCTGAGCGTCGCGAACACCCCGGCCGGTCACCTGCTGAACCTTCCGACCCTGATCGCCAACGTCAAGGTCGTGCTCTCGCCCGACGGCGGCGGCCCGGTCGAGCACCGACCGATGGCGGGCGACACCTACATCAGCGCTCCTACCTCCCTCGACGATTCCGCGCTGAAGTCGGTGGACGTCTGCTCCTTCGGCTTCAACAGCATCGACGCCGCCGGGAACGCGCTGAATATCAGTGCCGGACACTGTGATCCGAACGTGGGCAAGGGCAACTCCGAGGCCGGGGTCTACCTGCCGAACGTGCGCAACCTGAAGGCCAGCCCACAGTTCGGCACCTTCGTGAAGGCGCAGCTGGGCGGCAGCACCGGACTGGACTACTCGGTGATCAAGCTCAACGAGCGGGCGATCACCGCCGGCATGGACCAGCCCTCGGTGCGCGGCGGCAACGGCACCACCCTCACGCTGACCGGAACCGCCGAACCGATCACCGGCGCCCCGATCTGCAAGTCGGGGCAGTCGTCCACCTTCACCTGCGGGTTCGTGGTGGCCGACCGGGTCGAGACGGCGCTGTTCACCGCCGAGGGCGACTCGAAGACCGTGCGCGGCTTCGCCAGCTCGGCGTGCACGCTCGGTGGCGACAGCGGTGGGGCGATCGTCTCGGGCACTCTCGCCCTGGGCATCACCAGCGGTTCCAACGCCGCCGACGCACCCGATTGCAAGGCCGCCAACATGGATCTGGCGCAGTACGGCGGCACCGCCACGCTGGGCATCCCGATCCGGCAGATCCTCAGCGATATCGACGCCAATTCCGGTGGCGGCCTGGGCGCCGGCATCACGGTGCGTACGCGCCCGAACGCGGGCTGACGATCCTTCCACTGCGCCGAGGGGCACGTCCGCCGGAGCGGACGTGCCCCTCGGCGCGATACGGACCGGGTGAACAGCGGGTATCGATTTCCGGTATGCCCGGTGTGAGTTCGGCCAAAGTCCGCGACAAGTAGGCATAGCCGCGCAAACCCCATATAGTCGCCTCATGCTCCTGCCACGCATCCGACTTTCGTCCGCCGCGGGACGTGCCCCGCGCACCCGCCTCCGCAGCGCGGCCGTCGCCGCCTCGGCGGCGGTTCTGGTTCTCGGGCCGCTCGCGGCGACCTCGTCCGCGGACCCCGCGCCCGCCCCGGCCCCGAACCTGCCTGCCGATCTCGTCGCGGCCGTGCAGCGCGACCTGAAGATCTCGCCGGAGGAGTACCTGCACCGCGCCGATGTGGCGCAGCACGTGGCGGCCTTCACGGCCACCGCGCAGCGTCAGTTCCCGCAGGCGTTCGCGGGCGCGTGGCTCGATGACGCCGGCAAGGCCGTGGTGGCGCTGGCCCCGGGCCAGGGCCTCGACGAGGCGAAGAAGGCCGCTCAGGACGCCGGATTCGGCGTGAAGGACGTGGCCAAGAGCCAGACCGTGCTGCGCAGCGAGAAGAACGCCTTCCAGCAGTGGCTCTCGGGCCAGCCCGAGGCCGTCGTGCAGGCCGTGCGCGGCGTCGTGATCGATACCGTCAACAACAGCATCGCGGTGCGCGTGGACAAGGCCGGCGTGCCGATGCCGGGCTTCGTCGACCCGGCGCACGTGATCGTGATGGCCGCTCCCCCGGTCGGCCCGCCGGAGTCCGACGCGCAGGTGAAGCCGGTTGCCGGTGAGCAGCCCAACGCTCCCCGCGCCGGCGGAGACGCCTACGCCTCGGTGGCCGGCAAGATGCAGCTGGTCTGCTCCACCGGCTTCAACGGTGAGGACCGCAACGGCAACCCGGTGAACATCACTGCCGGACACTGCGATCCGAACATTCCGGCCGCCGGTACCGCGAACGCGCCGGGCATGTTCGAGCTGCTGCCGGGCAACCACATCGGCGCCCAGCTGGGCTCGTTCCAGAAGTCGATCCTGGGCAACCAGGACTACTCGATCGTCTCGATCGATGGCGGCAGCCGGGATCGCTTCGCCAACAACCTGGTCCGGGTCCCCGGTGCCGCGCCGATCGCGATCACCGGTGTGGCCGATCCCGTCGTCGGCGCCCCGGTCTGCAAGTCGGGTTCGCGCACCGGCTTCAGCTGCGGCGTGGTCAACGCCGTGGATCAGACCGTGCAGGTCGGTGACCGTGACCTGACCCAGGCCTTCTCGGCGAACATCTGTGCGCTGCCGGGTGATTCGGGCGGCCCGATCGTCACCGGCACCATGGCCCTGGGCATCTCCAGCGCCTCCTCGGTGGCCGACTACCCGATCTGCGAGATCCCGAACCTGATCGGCGCCCTGACCGGTGACGCGCCCCAGCTGTTCGCGCAGCCGGTGAACCAGGTGCTCTCCGACAACCCGGGTCTGCGGGTTCGCACCAACTGAGCGCTTCGAGCATCGTCGAAGGCCCGGCAGCAATGCCGGGCTTTCGTCGTATCCGGGGCGGGAACCGGTGTGCCCCGAGCATTCGGGGCAGCGCAATTCGGGGATCCTTCTCCGCGCTGCCGGATGGAAGGATCGCACGCATGTTCACAACGAAGCTTTTCGCCGCCGGTTTGCTCTGCGCCACTTCACTTCTCGTCGCCGCCCCCATCGCATCGGCGACGACCGCCACGCCGGTAGCCGCGTCCGATACCGCCGGTCTGTCTTCCGGCAGCAGCCAGATCAACCTCGGCTGCCTGCTGGACACCCTGTCGGGCGGCGGACGGACCGCCGACTGCAATCCGCCCACCATCCCGGTCGGCTGATCGCCACGAGGAGGCGCCTCGTCGGCAGCACCGAGCCCACTGTGGCTCGCGCCGACGGGGCGCCTTCGCGCGCCGGTGACGAGGCTCGGTGGCCGCGGCCGCGATAGTGCCGGCACAGCGGCTGGGGCATGCTGGAGTTATGTGTCTGGTGTTGATCGGGTGGCGCGCGCATCCGGAGTATCGGCTGATCGTGGCGGGCAATCGCGACGAGTTCTACACGCGCCCAACCGAATCGATGCGCTGGTGGCCGGAGCGGCCGAACCTGCTGGCCGGGCGTGATCTCGGAGCTCCGGACGGCGTGCCGGGCACCTGGCTTGGGATCGTCCCCGAGGCCGGCCGGTTCGCGACCGTCACCAATGTGCGCGGCCCGAACGAGAGGCGCACCGATGCCCGCTCCCGCGGCGCCCTGCTGATGGACTATCTGACCGCCTCCACGGCCCCGGAGAAGTTCGTTCGTACCACCGCGGCCGATCTGGACGACTACAACGGCTACAACCTGGTGGTCTCCGATCTGGAGACGCTGTGGTGGCAGAGCAATCGCAGCGAGGCCACTCCGCTGGCCCTCCCGCCGGGAGTACACGGGCTGTCCAATGCCGCCCTCCTCGGTTCGACCCTTCCCGGTTCCGAACGGACGGCAGGCATCGCGGATGGTCGGACCGCGGAGAGCGGGGGCACCGGAGACGGCACCGTGCACACCGACAGCGGTGCCACAGCGTGGCCGAAGGTGCGCGACGGCGTGCGCGCGCTGAGCGCGATAGTCGGTTCGCCCGCTGTCGAGGACTACTTCGACGTCCTGGCCGACCGCGCCATCGCACCCGACGCCGAACTACCGCACACCGGATTGTCGCCGGATCAGGAACGCTCGGTATCGGCCCGCTTCGTCGCCAACGACTGGCACGGAACCCGCTGCAGCACAGTCCTCCTGGTCCGCGAGGACGGACGTTTCGAGATCGCCGAACGGTCCTTCGCCGAATTCGGCACACCGCTCGGCGAGGTGAGCTACACCGGGCGGCTGCGGTTCGCGGACTGACCGCCACAACGACAACGGCCCGCCTTCCGTGCGGAAGACGGGCCGTACACGTCCAGGAGCCGGCCGATGACCGGCTCTGCGCCGCGAACTACTTCGGCTGGTTGGCCTGCTGCGCCTGGCCGCTGGCCGCCGCCATGGCCGCATCCGACCACTGGGTGGTGCCGTCGGCAGCCTGCATGGTGTTGACGAGCTCGACGCCCGCCGCGACCAGAGCAGGGCCGCCCACCGCGACGGTGCCCACGATGCCGCCGACGCCGGCGCCGGTCACCAGACCCGGGATGCAGCCGGCGACGATCGTCACGACACAACCGATCGCGGCGCCGATGGCGGTACCGACGAAACCACCGATCGCGGTCGCCAGACCGAACTTGGTGGCGAAGTCGCTCATCGCGCGCTGGTTCTCGATCGGCGAGGCGACATCCTTGGCGACCAGAACCGGCTTATCGGCCTGGATCGGCGCCTGCTGGTCGACCTTCGTGTCCGCGACCGCGGCCACGGGGGCGGCGGCGACCGGCTTGGTCAGGTCGACGTTGGCGGGCTTGTCCGGCGTCAGCTCGAGTACCGTGCCGTTGTCTTTGAGCACCGGCTTGATCGGAATCTGAACGCCCGCGATCCGGTAGTCGATCGGCATCTCCAGGGCGACATTGCCGGCCTGGTCCTTGATGTCGACGACCTGCTGCTTCTGGTCGGGAGTCGCGCCGTGCTTCTCCACGAGCTCGAACGTGCCGTTCTTGAGCTTGGTGACGACAGTCTTGTCGACCAGTTTGGTGGAGTAGTCGATCCCCGGCTTGGCGTCGGCGGCCGGGGCCGGGGCCGGGGCAGGGTCGGCGTTGGCAGTTCCCAACGCCACGGTCATTGCGCCGATGACCATAGCGGCGACCGCAGTACCTCTGCGGAGCTTCATTCGGTTTCCAATCCGTCATCAGGGTTTGCCGCACGCAACTTCTCCGCGAGAGCCCACGCATCCATCAGGCCATCAACCCCGACTTCAAACCTGACGGACCTCCCCGAGCAGTGTGAAGGTGCACACAGCAAGCAGGACGAGGTGAGCTTAGTCGAATACCCCGACCGAAAGCGAGAATTGTTATGTGCCCTAACAATTAACGCGGAATTCCACAACGGTTCGCCTTCGCGGCGAGTAAGCCTGTCCTGGCTTGAGCACCGGATTTGCCGGGATTTACCGTGTCAGACGACCGCGCCCACGCCAAAACCGCAGGACAACACGTGAGAACGGTCACACCCCCAGTACGGTTGGACCCCACAACCTGGGATAGACCACTCGTGCATCATACGATGGACAGATAAGTTACCGGCGGGTAACTTACTGCCCGTTACGATACGAGCAACCGACGGCGACCCCAGCCCGGTCGCCGGAATGCTCGTGGAACCGAAGGAAGGTCGCGACATGAATGCCCTGACAGTGACGCTGGGCACGATTGGAGCGGTGCTCAGCCTGGTGTGCTGGGCGTCGTTCATCGGCGGCGCGTGGAAGATCTTCAGCGCGATCAGGGTCGGTCAGCCGGCACCCGATCGTTGGCGGCCGTTCTTCCCACGCCTCAAGACGATGCTGGTCGAGTTCATCGCCCATACCCGCATGAACAAGTTCCGCACCGTCGGCTGGGCGCACTGGCTGGTGATGATCGGCTTCATCACCGGCGCCATCCTCTGGTTCGAGGCGTACGGGCAGACGTTCGACCCCGAATTCCATTGGCCGATCATCGGCAACTGGGGTGTGTACCACTTCTGGGACGAGCTGATGGGCATCGGAACGGTGGTCGGCATCCTGACGCTGATCACCATTCGCCAGCTCAATCACCCGCGGATCCCGCAGCGCCTCTCGCGCTTCAGCGGTTCGAAGTTCGGGCCCGCCTATGTGATCGAAGCGATCGTGCTGATGGAAGGCCTCGGCATGATCTTCGTCAAGGCCGGCAAGATCGCGCTGAACGGCGAGGGCAACCCCGCGACCGACTTCTTCACGATGCGGGTCGCCGAATTGCTGCCCGCCAACGCGACGATGGTGTCGATCTTCGCCTTCATCAAGCTGATGTCGGGTATGGCATTCCTCTATTACGTCGGTCGCAACATCACCTGGGGTGTGGCGTGGCACCGGTTCTCCGCCTTCTTCAACATCTACTTCAAGCGTGAGGACGACGGCGGCGTCGCCCTGGGTGCGGCCAAGCCGATGATGTCCAAGGGCCGCGCCCTGGATATGGAGAACGTCGACCCCGATACCGACACCCTCGGCGCCGGGCGGATCGAGGACTTCTCCTGGAAGGGCTGGCTGGACTTCACCACCTGCACCGAATGCGGTCGCTGCCAGAGCCAGTGCCCGGCGTGGAACACCGGTAAACCGCTCTCGCCGAAGCTGCTGATCATGTCGCTGCGCGACCACGGTGCGGCCAAGGCGCCCTACCTGCTCGCCGGTGGCCGTAAGGATATGGGCGGCGACGAGGTCGGCCTGGTCGACGCCGAGGGCAAGCCGAACGAGGCCGCGCTGGCGAAGATCTCGGAGGCGGCCAAGGCCGAGGCCGAGCGTCCGCTGGTCGGTGGCGAGGATGTCAACGGCATCATCGACCCCGAGGTGCTGTGGTCCTGCACCACCTGTGGCGCCTGTGTCGAGCAGTGCCCGGTGGATATCGAGCACGTCGACCACATCATCGATATGCGTCGCTACCAGGTTCTGATCGAATCGGAATTCCCCTCCGAGCTGGCCGGTCTGTTCAAGAATCTGGAGAACAAGGGCAACCCCTGGGGCCAGAACGCCAAGGATCGCTTGAACTGGATGTCGGAGCTGGACTTCGATATTCCGGTATTCGGCCAGGACGCCGAGAGTTTCGACGGATACGAATATCTGTTCTGGGTCGGCTGTGCCGGTGCCTACGAGGACCGTGCCAAGAAGACCACCAAGGCCGTCGCCGAACTGCTCGCCACGGCCGGCGTGAAATTCATGGTGCTGGGTGCGGAGGAAACCTGTACCGGTGACTCGGCTCGCCGCGCGGGTAACGAATTCCTGTTCCAGCAGTTGGCGATGCAGAACATCGAGACGCTGAATTCGGTCTTCGAGGGCGTGGAGCCGTCGAAGAAGAAGATCGTCGTCACCTGTGCGCACTGCTTCAACGCGCTCAACAACGAGTATCCGCAGGTGGGCGGCACCTACGAGGTCGTGCACCACACGCAGCTGCTGAACCGGCTGGTGCGGCAGCGCAAGCTCGTTCAGGTGAAGCCGGTGTCGGAGAAGGTCACCTATCACGACCCCTGCTACCTGGGCCGGCACAACAAGATCTACAACGCGCCGCGTGAGCTGATGGCCGCCTCCGGTGCGAAGGTCAGCGAGATGCCGCGCCACGGCGAGCGTTCGATGTGCTGTGGCGCCGGTGGTGCCCGCATGTGGATGGAGGAACAACTCGGAAAGCGAGTCAACCTCGACCGGACCGACGAGGCGCTGGCCACCCTGGACGGCGGTAACTCGCCGTCGCTGATCGCCACCGGCTGCCCCTTCTGCCGCGTGATGCTCACCGACGGTGTGACCGCGCGCAAGGATTCCGGCGGGGTCGGCCAGGGCGTCGAGGTCGTGGACGTGGCGCAGCTGATGCTGCAGTCGATCGACCGGGTCGAGCCCGCGGCGCTGTCGGAGAACCTGAAGGTGGTCCAGCAGCCCAAGGCTCCCGAACCGGTCGCCGAAGCCGCGGCCGCACCGGCCGCCGTTGCCGAAGCCGCGGTCACCGAGGCGGAGGCGCCTGCCGAGCAGGCCGCCCCGGCCGCCGGTAAGGGCCTGGCGATGAAGGGTGGCGGTAAGGCACCCGGCGGCAAGGGCCTGGCCATGAAGGGCGCGGCGAAAGCACCGGGCGCCAAGGCGACTCCGGAGCCCGAGGCCGCCGAGGCGAGCGCGGAAGCGCCCGCCGCCAAGCCGGGTGGTCTGGCCATGAAGGGCGCCGCGAAGGCACCCGGCGGCAAGGGCCTGGCCATGAAGGGCGCGGCGAAAGCACCGGGCGCCAAGGCAACTCCGAAGCCCGCCGAGGCCCCCGCGGCAGAGGCGTCCGCAGCCGAGGCTCCGGCAGCCGAGAGCGCCGAGGCTCCGGCGGCACCGACCGCCAAGCCCGGCGGCCTGGCCATGAAGGGTGCCGCGAAGGCACCCGGCGGCAAGGGCCTCGCCATGAAGGGCAAGGCGAAGGCTCCGGGCGCCAAGCCCGCGAGCGAAGCCCCGGCCGAGGCGCCCGCTTCGGAGGCGCCCGCGGAACCGGCCGAGTCGGCTCCGACCGCCACGTCCACCGGCCCCACCGAAACCAAACCGACGGTGGCGCCGAAGGGTCTGGCGATGAAGTCCGGCTTCAAGCGCCCCGGCCCCAAGGCCCCGGGCACCGCCGCGCCCGCCGCTTCCGAATCCGCCCCGGCGGCAAAGGAATCCGGTAACGGCGCGGCACCGGCCGAAGCGGCCGGCGGCGAAGCAGCCGAGACCGAGGCTCCGGCGACCGAGTCGGCTCCCGCACCGGAGGCACCGGCGGCCTCTACCGAATCCGCCGACAGCGGCAACGGTGAGGTCCAGCCTCCGACCGCCAAGCCGGGTGGCCTGGGCTTCAAGTCCGGAGCGAAGGCCCCGGGCCGCAAGAAGTAGTTCGCCTCACCGCACGGGGGCGCTGCCGACACCGGCAGCGCCCCCGTGTCGTTTCCGGCACTACCGGCCTGCGAATCGGAGCATCCACGGATAGCGGCGGGTTCGCCGCAACGCCGAAGGCCGGCCGCTGCGCGAGCGACCGGCCTTCGATGGTGTGTAACTCCTAGTTGCCCGCGGAGTCCTTGGCCCACTTGCTGGTTCCCGGGGCGGCCTGCAGGGTGTTGATCAGGTCCATACCCGCGATGCCGAGTGCGGGGCCACCGACGGCGATGGTGCCGAGGATGCCGCCGACGCCGGCGCCGGCGATCGCGGCGGGGATGCAGCCCACGCCGAGCAGCGGCAGGCCCAGGATGCAGCCGGTGATTCCGCCGACCACGACGCCGATCGCGGTGCCGACGAATCCGCCCACGGCCGTGGCGAGTCCGAACTGGGTGGAGAAGTCGTTCATCGCGCGCTGGTTCTCGAGCGGCGACGCGATCGACTGGACGGTGACAGGATGGTCGGTGGTCATCGTCTTCTGCGGCGTCAGTTCGAGGACGGTGCCGTCGTTCTTCACCACCGGCTTCACCGGAACGGCGACATCGTCGACGCGCACATCGGTGGGCAGCGAAACCACGGTGGCGCCGTGGGAATCGGTGACGGAGTACGACTTCTCGTCCTGCGCCAGCCGGAAGGTCCCCCCTTGCAAGGTCGTCACGACCGTCTTGTCCACGAGTTTGACCGAGTACCTGATCCCGGTCTGCTCCGGCGTGGGAGCCGGGTCGGCGTGGGCGGTGGTCAGCCCGGCGGTCAGTGCGCCGATCGTCAGCGCGGAGGCCGCGGTGAGGCTGCGGAGATTCATCGATACTTCCATTCCGTCATCGAATCTCGGCGCCCGCCCCCTCGACGAGCGCCGTCACACCTGCGGGTTTGCGGTGAATTCGCTTCGAGCTCACCACTTTCGGCCACGCAAGCGGGTCGATGTTACGCGCATGCCCACCAGCGGAGGAGCCCCCAGTACTGGGGGCCGTCACAAGGCACTGTGCCGCGAATCGGGTTGCGGCACAGTCGGACCGCGGTCGGCCGGAACCGGACCTACTTGTCGTCGGCCCACTTGGTCGTACCCGGCGCGGCCGACAGGGTGCCGATCATGTCCAATCCGGTGATCGCCAGCGCGGGACCGCCGATCGCGATCGTGCCCAGGATGCCACCGATACCGGCGCCGGCGACCGCGGCCGGAATGCACCCGACACCCAGCAGCGGCAAACCCAGGATGCAGCCGGTGACACCGCCGATGATGGCGCCGACAGCGGTACCCAGGAAGGTGCCGACGGCGGTCGCGACGCCGAAATTGGTTTCGAAGTCGTTCATCGCGCGATGGTTCTCCAGCGGCGAGGCGATCGGTTGTACGGTGACCGGCTTGTCGACGGTGACGGTGCGCTGCGGCGTCAACTCGAGGACGGTGCCGTCGTTCTTGACCACCGGTGTCACCGGCACCTCGGTCCCGGCGACGCGCACCTCGGTCGGCAGTGAGACCGCGGTGGCGCCGTGGGGATCGGTGATGGCGTAGGACTTGCCGTCCGCGGCGATCCGGAAGGTGCCGCCCTGCAGGGTGGTCACCACGGTCTTGTCGACGAGTCTCATGGAGTACTTGATCGCCGCCGGTTGGGGTGCGGCGGCCGGTTCGGCGTGCGCGGCCGTGGTTCCGGCGGTGACGGCGCCGACGACCAGTGCGGATATCGCGGTAAGGCGCTGGAGCTTCATCCGGCAATCTTAAACGTCAACATGTCACAAATGGGTCAAATCTGAAGAAGGACTGTTCCGGATGTGATTGTATCCACGTTCCGAATCCGGGTCCGCCCCCGACAGGCAACGAGGCGGACCCGGATCGGCAGCGGCGAGGACCGGTCTGCGGGTTCAGTCCTCGCCGCCTCTTCCCACCGCCAGCGCCGTCGTGACGACTATCGAAAGGGGTGGAAGTTCCAGGTCGGGCCCCGGCGGCACGATCCAGTGACAACCCTCGCGGGTCCATCGACCCAGGCTGGTGGGCATCATGGTCTCGCCGCCGTCGGCCGGGATGCCGATATCGAGACGCTGCAGAATCTCCGCGATCTGCCCACCGGGCCGGCTGTCGGGAAATACGAGAAAGCTCCAGCGCGCGCGCCGGGCCAGCACCGGCCCGCACCCGCCGTGTTCGGTCAGCGATCGGCACACCGCTTCGGCGCGGTCGGCCGGCAGATGCACGACACCGACGGCGCCGGTCACCGGCAGCGTGACGAATCCCCCACGCTGGATACATGTCAGACCGGCGTGATGCCGATAGAACATCACCCAATCGTCGGCGGTTCTGAGCTTCTCGACGTTCACAGTTTCCCGACCTTCACGGCGACTCTCTCGATATCTTCAAGGCTCCCGCCACTGCGACGTCCCCGAAACGCCCCCACACGCGCCCTGCACTGCCCTTTCACTGCCCAAACCGCCGGGACCAGCCAATTCCCCTGTACCAGCTCGGTTTCGGTTGTGGCCGTGATCACCGTCCGCTCGTACTCTGGAGACCAGTTCGCGCGGAAGGGATGACATCGTGGTCCGGCAGTGGTCAGGTAAGGAAGCCCGCGCCCTCCGCGATGCCAAACGCATGAGCATCAGGGAGTTCGCGGCCCATCTCGGTGTACACGAACGCCTGGTGTCGAAATGGGAGGCTGGCGGTGCCCGGGTGCATCCGCGCCCGGTCAACCAGGCCGCGCTGGACACATCACTCGCCAGGTCCGACGAAGTCGTGCGGGCACGGTTCGCGGCCATGATCGATCAGCCCGTCATCGATCGGCCGGAACCGGAATTCGAGGTGCGTCAAGGTCATTCGACGCGCAGCAAGTATTCGAGCGACGCGGAACTTTTGGCACTCGTAGACGCAGGTGCGATGAGAGGTGATGCGTTAGCCGAGATTTCGGAGAGGGATCTGATCATGGCGGCTGCCCACGAAGCCAGCGAGCACGCCGGTCGCGCCGAGGCGAGTAACGTCGGCGCCTCCGCGCTGGAACAGCTCGACGCCGATGCCACCCGCATCGCCAGAGAGTATGTCCACGTGCCGCCGGTTCCGATGATGGTGGAGATGCTGCGGGTGCGCCGGCGGGTGTACCGGCTGCTCGAAGGCCACCAGAAGCCCGCGGACACAAGCCATTTGTATCTGCTGGCCGGAACGCTGTCGGGTCTGCTGGCCAACGCCAGTACCGATCTCGGACATCTCGACGCCGCCGGAGAACAGGCCCGTGCGGCCTGGGCCTATGCGGAACTGTGCGGCCACAACGGATTACGCGCGTGGACGCGCGGCATGCAGGCGCTGATCGAATACTGGTCCGAGCGGCCGCGCCGGGCGGTGGCACTCGCGCAGAACGGTCAGCAGTACGCCGACTCGGTGACCGCGAAGGTCCGGCTGCACAACATCGAGGCGCGCATCTGGTCCAAACTCGGCAGCGCCGCGGACGCCGAACGCTGCATCCGCGCCGCCGAGGCCGCACGCGCGGGCACCGGCACCGACGAACTGCACGACGAGACCGGCGGTGTCTTCGGCTTCCCGGAGGCCAAGAGTCATTACTACGCCGGCGCCACCTACATCCATCTCGGCCAGGCCGAACCGGCCCTGGCCGAAACCCAGCGCACCATCGAGTTGTACAGCGGCGGCCCCCGCGAACAGCGGTCGTACGGAGCCGAGGCGCTCGCGCGGGTCGACAACGCGGCGGCCCAGCTGATCAACGGCAGTCTCGACGGCGCCGGCGACGCACTCAGTCCGGTACTCGAACTCTCCGAGGATCGCCGCATCGCCCAACTCGAGGAGCGGCTCACCGGACTGCGCCGTCGCATCGCCACTCCCCGCTTCCGCGACGCGGTCGAGGCGCGCCGTCTGGACGAACGGATCGAGGAGTTCTGCGGCACCACGGTCGCCACCGGGATGCTGCCGGCCAATCCGCCGACCTGAGCGGCGGGCGCGCCGGCCCCGATGTGACCGGCGCAACGCCGATACGGCGCGGGCGCGATGCCTCGGATATGCAGTTGCGGGGCGGTGGCACCATTGAACAGGTGAGCCCTACCAGTCAGTCACCGCATCAGCCGCCCCGGATTCTGGAGCAGTCCCTGAAGCTCCAGAACGTTCTCTACGAAATCCGTGGGCCGGTGCACGCACATGCGGCACGACTGGAGGCCGAGGGCCATCGCATCCTGAAGCTGAACATCGGCAACCCGGCGCCGTTCGGTTTCGACGCCCCCGATGTGATCATGCGCGACATGATCGCCGCGCTGCCGTACGCGCAGGGCTACTCCGAATCCAAGGGCATCCTGCCCGCGCGCCGCGCGATCGTGACCCGGTACGAGCTGGTCCCCGGCTTCCCCGAATTCGACGTGGACGACGTCTACCTGGGCAACGGCGTCTCCGAACTGATCACGATGACGATGCAGGCGTTGCTCGACAGCGGCGACGAGGTGCTCATCCCCGCACCGGACTATCCGCTGTGGACCGCCATGACCAGTCTCGCCGGCGGCACCGCCGTGCACTACCTGTGCGACGAGTCCAACGGCTGGCAGCCGGATGTGGCCGATATCGAATCGAAGATCACCGACAAGACCAAGGCCCTGCTGGTGATCAACCCGAACAACCCCACCGGCGCGGTGTACTCGTCGGAGGTGCTGCAGCAGCTCGTGGACCTCGCTCGTAAACATCAGCTGTTGCTGCTCGCCGACGAGATCTACGACAAGATCCTCTACGACGACACCAAGCACATCTCGCTCGCCAGCCTGGCTCCCGACCTGCTGTGCCTCACCTTCAACGGCCTCTCCAAGGCCTATCGCGTGGCCGGATACCGGTCCGGCTGGCTGGTCATCACCGGCCCCAAGGAACACGCGGCCGGATTCCTCGAGGGCATCGACCTGCTGGCCTCCACCCGGCTGTGTCCGAACGTGCCCGCTCAGCACGCGATTCAGGTGGCGCTCGGCGGCTACCAGAGCATCGAGGATCTGATCCTGCCCGGCGGGCGGCTGCTCGAGCAGCGCGATGTGGCGTGGGAGAAGCTCAATATGATCCCCGGCGTCTCGTGCGTGAAGCCGAAGGGCGCGCTGTACGCGTTCCCGCGGCTGGATCCCGAGGTGCACGACATCCACGACGACGGAAAACTGGTGCTCGACCTGCTGCTTCAGGAGAAGATCCTGATGGTGCAGGGCACCGGCTTCAACTGGCCGCAGCACGATCACCTGCGCATCGTGACGCTGCCGTGGGCCCGGGATCTGGCCGTGGCGATCGAGCGCTTCGGCAATTTCCTCTCCAGCTACCGCCAGTAGGGCCGGGAACATGCCAAAAACAAACCGGGAGTTTGGAAAAGTAGGTTTTTGAAGACTTTACTGGCGCAAACTTCGAACTTTTGTGTACAGTAGTCCTCGGCACTCACAGTGCCCGGCCGAGCCGCCTACCCCCCCTGGGCCGCTCGGCCCTGGATTCGACCGCCTACCCCCCCTGGGCCGTCGGATCCCTTTCGGGCGGCGGAGACATCCCCCTGCTCTCCGCCGCCCGCACTCCCCCGCCTCCCCGCGAATTTCGGCCTGATTCAGGTGCGTGGTTCTGTGCGTTGGCGGCCGGCGGATGGTCGATTGGTTCTGTTAGCCCGTGCCCGGTGAGTTACCCATGTTCTTGCGTGATCAGGTGTGCGGGTGTTCTTTGAGGCTGGGGCGGGCGCGAATCCGGCCAAAGCACGCGGAGACGTAGTACGCGCTGCTGTTGAAAATAAGTTCCTTTAAGCTCCCTGCGGTGAGCGAGCATCATCATCACCATCATGACCATTCCGGGCCCATTGCTATCGGGGCTACGGCGGCTCGGGTGGTGGTGGGGGTGCTCACCGCGATCGGGGTGATCGTCGTGATCGCCATGATCTGGTTGTGGCCCAGTCGGCAGCATGTGGATATTCCGTTGCCGATGCAGAACGGTGGCGGCGGGGCGGTGCAGACCGAGGCCGGGACCGTGGCGATGCAGGATATGGGGCCGTGCGGGAGTCCGTCGAACGGGCGCGCGTTTCCCGATACTCCGCAACCACCGCCGACCAATGCCTACACCTGCCAGCGCAGTCTGGTCTCGATCGAATCGGGGCCGAACAAAGGCAGCCGTACGCTGCTCGAAATCGCGCCGGGGCCGGGACAACCCGATTTGCATGCCGGAGACCACATTCGGCTGGTTCGCCAGGACGACCCGAGCGGAACCACCATCTATTCCTTCGACGACTATTCGCGCGGCATGCCCCTGCTGCTGATCACGCTCGTCTTCGTGGTGGTGATCGTCGCGGTGGCGCGGTGGCGCGGTTTGCGCGCCGTGCTCGGCCTGGTGTTCGCCTTCGGGGTGCTGGTCGTATTCCTGCTGCCCGCACTGCTCGACGGGAAGCCCGCGCTGCCGGTTGCCCTCGTCTCGGGAGCGCTGATTCTCTACGCGGTCCTCTATCTGGCGCACGGCGTCAATCTGCGGACCAGTTCGGCGCTGCTGGGCACACTGAGCGCGATGGTGCTCGCGGCGGTGCTGTCGTGGGTCGCGCTGGAGGTGACGAATCTGACCGGATTGTCCGAGGAGCAGAACACCAACGTCGCCACCTATATCCAGCACGTCAGCATTACCGGCCTGCTGCTCGCGGGCTTCATCATCGGCTCCCTCGGTGTGCTCAACGACGTCACCATCACCCAGGCCTCGGCCGCTTTCGAACTCGCCGCACTCGACGAAGAGGCAACGCGGCGTGAGGTTTTCGCGGCCGCCATGCGCGTCGGCCGCGACCACATCGCCAGCACGGTGTACACCCTGGTCCTGGCCTACGCCGGCGGCGCGCTGCCGCTGCTGCTGATGTTCTCCGTCGCCGGGCGCTCCATCAGCGACGTGCTCACCGGTGATGCGGTGGCCATCGAAATCACCCGATCCGCGGTCGGCGGCATCTGCCTCGCACTGTCGGTGCCCTTGACCACCGCCATCGCGGTCCTGCTGGCCCGCCCCTTCGGGCAACGCGCCGGCTTCGACGACTACGAGCCCGAACCCGAACCCCGCCGTGCCGTTGCCACGGGCCGGCGCCGGGCGGAGAGTGCGGCCGAGACCACCGGCAGCCACCGCCGCGTCGCCGCGCGTGACGAGACCGCAGGAAGTCGGCGCGTGCAGGGCCGGGAGAACAGGGCCGGTCACGACCACATCGACCACCGCGGTGGACCGAATACGGGCAGTCATCGCCGCGTCGAAGGGCGTCCGGCCGAGCCGCCCACCCGTCGCCGCACCGCCCCCTCGCCCGATGCGACCGGGGGCCAACGCCGCGCCGACACCGGCGGCCACCGGCGCATCGACGATCCCCGGGCCGATACGGGCAGTCACCGGCGCATCGATGATCGCCGGACCGATACGGGCAGTCACCGGCGTATCGACGGCCGCACCGGAGAGCCCACCGGCGGCCACCGGCGCGTCCCGTCCGGCCGCCCTCACGACGACCCCCGGCCGAGCTGGCCCACCCGGCCACCGCGACCGGATGCCGAGCCATACCCCCGCAACGATCCCCCGCCGCGCAACCGATCCTCTTGGCCCACAACGGGTTACGGGGATTGATCGACGCGCTTTCGACTACCGGCGGTGAGGGTACCTGCCGCCGCGATCGCCAGCGCTGCTATCACCGCCGTAACAGCCCATCCGAACCAGCTCACCGCGGCCGCACCGAAGGCGGTGCCGGCACTGCCCCCGACGAAATACACGACCATGTAGGCGCTGTTGAACCGGGCGGGTGAGCCCGGGTCGATGGCCAGCACCGTGCTCTGATTGGCGACCTGCGCCGCGAACAGGCCCGCGTCGAACAGACCGAGACAGAGCAGGGCGAGCACCGTATTCGACAGGGCGACAGCGAGTATCACCGCGGCTGTACCGGCGACGACGAGACCCACCAGGATCACACGACGCGCCCCCACCCGATCCGTCCACGCTCCCGCGATGCGCGTCGCGGCGACACCGGCCAGTCCGGCGAACGCGTACAAGCCGATTCGCTCGGACGAGTAGGAGAACGGAGGCTGTGACAAGGCCGCCGCGAGACCGCCCCACACCGTGCAGAAGGCGAAGAACCACAAGGTGCCGCGAAGGGCCGCCGACCCCAGCGACGGACAGCGGGTGAACAGTCCCGGCAGCCCGCGCAGCATCGCCAGATATCCGGAGGCGACCGGCGCGGTTGCGGCGGGCAGCACGACCCGGGTCGCCGCCGCGAGCACCACACACGCCGCCGCGAAGACGAGCAGCATGCCCCGCCAGCCGATGAGGTCGGTGAGCCAACCGCCGACGATTCGCCCGGCCAGGATTCCGGCCGAGATCCCCGCCGTCACGGTTCCCAGCACCGTCGCATGCCGGCTCGGCTCCGCGAAACGCCCTGCCACCGAGCTCATCTGGGCACCCACCGAGGAGGCCGCACCGATCAGGCCGATCACCGGGCCGAGCAACCACATCGCCCCGGCCGCGGCGCCGATCGCCGAGGCCGCGGCGAGCGCGGCGAACTGCAGCGACACCACTGTCCGAGGTGGATACCGGTCCACCAGCGGAACCAGGAGGGCGAGCCCGAGCAGATAGCCGACCGGCCCGCACGCCAGCGCTATCCCCATTTCCGCGACCGACGCGTGCAGCGATCCCGCCACCGCCGCGATCCCCGGCTGCAGTACGTACATGGTCGCGGTGCCGAGCCCGGCCGCCACCGCCATCAGTCCGACGACGGCCGTGCGCAGGACCGGAGCACGGGTGTCGATCAGCAGGTCGTTGTCCATGAACACGACGCTAGGAATCGGTCCCGGCCGGTGCTGGCGCTAATCGGACGCGACCGTCGACGCTTCCCGAGGGAACCGGACGGCCAACTCGTTCAGCGTCGTTCAGTCCGGGAGGAGGCCCATCGCGGTCAGAATTCGGTCCGCATAGCCGGAATCGATGGTCTCCCCACTGACCAGCAGCCGGTAATAGAGGGCGCCGTAGATCAGATCGATGGCAGTGTCGGGGTCGAGACCCGCGGGAAGGCGGCCGGCGGATCGGGCGTCGGCGAGGAGCTCACCCACCTCGGCCCGCCGCCCGGCGATGAACCGATCTCGCAGCGCCGCAGCCAATTCCGGATCGTGCTGCGCGGCGGCGACCAGGGCTACGAAAGGACGTCGCGCGTCGGGATCGCTCATCAAGGTCGCCACGCGGCGGACCGTGGTGCGCAGACGGGTCAGGGCATCCCCCTCGGCGGGGACGCTCATCCGGTCCGCGAAGGCGTCGGTGAACGCATCCATCAGGACGGCCGCCTTGGTGGGCCACCAGCGGTAGATGGTGTTTTTGCTGACTCCGGCGCGGGCGGCGATCTCGTCCACACTCAGGCCCGGCAGGCCGCGGTCGGTCAGCAGGTCGCGGGCCGCCTCCAGCACCGCGCGCCTGGATCGTTCACTGCGCGGCCGGCCCGGACCGCGCGACTGTTTCACCTCGACCATGGCGCAAGTCTAACCTTTTGGATACGATACGAGCAGTATCTTAATTAACCGCAGGTGAGGACATGCGATGGCGACAGACAAGGTGTGGCTGATAACAGGGACCTCCTCCGGATTCGGATTGGCACTGACTCGTGCGATCGCGTCCGCCGGGGGCCGGATCGCGGCGACGGCCCGCGACCCTCAGCGCGCGCAGGCCCTGCGGGAACTGGCGGACGAGCATCCCGGGCGAATCCTGGTGACCCCGCTGGACGTCACCGACGCCGAGCAGTCCCGGCAGGCGATCGCGCGCGCGAAGCAGGCCTTCGGCCGGATCGACGTGGTCGTGAACAACGCCGGCTACGGGGTGTTCGGTGCGCTCGAGGAGATTCCGGACAGCGAAGTGCGCGCGGTATTCGAAACCAATGTGTTCGGATCGCTCAACGTCGTGCGCGCCGCACTGCCGGTATTGCGCGAGCAGAAGGGCGGCCACCTCGTGCAGATCTCGTCGGTAGCCGGTGTGGCCGCGCCGTCGCCGGGCCTGGGCCTTTATGCCGCAACGAAATTCGCCGTCGAGGGCATGAACGAGGGGCTGCTCCGGGAGGTCGCCCATCTCGGCATCGATGTGACCATCGTCGAGCCCGGTATGTTCGGCACCGGTTTCGTTGCGTCGCTGGGGATTACGCCTGTCACGCATCCCGACTACGGCGCCAGTGTCCGAGCGGCCTTCGACCGTTTGTCTACCCTGGACCCGAGCGTCTACGGCGATCCCGACGATGCCGCGCAGCAGATCATCGCGGCCGTCGAATCGCCCACACCGCCGCTGCGGCTACCGATCGGCCGGGACGCGATCACCGCGATCCGCGCCGAACTGACCGCCGAACTCGCCGCCCTCGACGCGCTGGACAGCGCCGCGGCGGCCGGCCGCTGATGCCGCACCGGATCGCGACGCCTCCCCGCGGGTTCGATCGCGGGGTGGCAGGCGCGCACGAATGCCGCTAAGGTCGGTGCGTTCCACCGGCACGGTGCCGGGGGAATCTTCAACGGGGGTGGGCCGCATGGCATTCCGTAAATCGACGATCCAGAAACAGCTGGCCGAGAAGCTGGTCGAATTCGCCCCGCCGGGTGAGCAGATGCAGCTCGCCTTCCAGGCGATCACCGGCCCGAGCCCGTGGGTGGACGACCTGCCCTACGTGCGGTTCGCGATGCTGTTCGTGCGCAAGTACTACTTCGTCGTGCTGACCAATACGTCGGTCGTCATCGTCGAGGCCAACAAGTGGACGGGCCGGCCCGCGAACCTGGTGTGCGCCGAGCATTTCAGCACGGCCATGTTCACGGAGATGAAGATCAACCCGCTGTGGTCGAAGGTGTACTACCGCATGCCGCACACCGGAGCCCCCGAGCGCCTCAACGTGCATCGCCGCTGGCGCGAGGAACTCGACGCACTGGTGTCGCGACTCCCGCAATTGGCCAACCTGGCCGCCTGAGAGCAGATCGGCTCATCGTGATGGCCGGCCGAAGTCTTCGCCGGCCATCACGCCCGGTTGCCGACCACAGCCTCGTCCCGCCCACACCTAGTGCGCGGGGCGGAGTTCCACGCAGCATTCGCCGGCGGTCGGCGCGAGTACCGCTTCGATCGCCTCGGCTTTCAGGCCCGTGAGCACCCCGCGCAGGTAGGCGTGGTTGAGGCCGCAGACCAGGCCGGGGGCTTGGGTGGAGAGGGGGTGGAAGGGGCAGTTGCGCAGGCGTAGGCAGTTCAGCGGGTCGCGGCTGGGTTCGAAGCCCTGGTCGGACAGGATCGCCTGCACCACCGTCAGGGCGCGCTCGACGCCGAGGCGGCCGGGGCGTAGGCGCTCGCGGGCGTTGTGGCCCAAGGCGTTTCCGCGTTCGGCCGCGACTCGTTCGGCGGCGTCGCGGGCCGTTTCGCCGGTACTCTCGGCCAGCACCGCATCCATCAGGATTTCGGCCAGCACTTCGTGGCGGCGTTCGGGGATGTTCACCCGCACCTCGGCGGCGGTGGGCTCGTACACCTTGGGAGCGCGGCCGACCCGGCGCAGGCCGCCGGTCTGTTCGTAACGCGCCTGGAGAAGTCCGGCGGCGACGAGTTTGTCCAGATGGAAGGCCGCCAGCTTCCGCGAGATCCCGACCTGTTCGGCCGCTTCGTCCCGAGTCACGGGCCGCCGGGCGCCGCGAATGAATCTGTACATGCCGCGCCGCAGGTCGTCATCGAGCACCGCGACCGCACCGATCGCCGAATCGCTGGTCATTCGACCACAATAACGCCGAATCCATTGGGTCGAAAGATCGATGGCATCGATTCACATGCGTTGTATTGACCACCGATACAGTTTCGCCAATACTTATTGGCGAAACTGAACCTCGACCGAGGGAGCGTGGAGCCATGGCCGGTGATGTCGCAGCCGGAGATATGGAGCAGGCCAAACAACCCGTCAGCGCCGCACTGGCCGGGCCGTACGGGCATCCGTTCCACCCGATCCTGGTGACGGTGCCGATCGGGGCGTGGGTCGCGAGCCTCGTCTTCGACATCGGCTCCCACATCGTCGACGACCCGCAGTTTCTCGCCCGCGGGGCCGAATGGCTGGTGGCGATCGGCGTGCTCGGCGCGTTGGCCGCCGCCTCGATCGGCTTTCTGGACCTGTTCGCCATCCCGTCCGGCACGCCCGCGTTCCGCACCGGGCTGATCCACATGAGCCTGAACCTGATCATCACCGTCGCCTATGCACTGAACTTCTGGTGGCGGACCGCGGCCGGCACCGATCGCGCGACACCCGTCGGGCCCCTGGTCTTGTCGATCGCATCCCTGCTCGTGCTGGGCATATCCGGATATCTCGGCGGCAAACTCGCCTACCGCTACGGCGTCCGGGTCGCCGGCGAAAGCACCCAGGCCACCGGCTACCGCCGCTGACCTTCCCTTCTCACACTCGGGAGTCATCATGGGCATCGCAGCTCTGATCCTCTGGCTGCTCACCGCGGGCGGAGGGTTCTTCCTGCTGGCCACCTGGATCGCCAAAGGCGATGTGCGACAACCGGGTTCCAGTCATCTGCCGCCGCCGGTGGTCTTCGGGCACTTCCTGCTCGCCGTGGCCGGTCTGGTGGTGTGGATCGTCTATCTCGTGATCGACAACGACGCCTTGGCCTGGGTCGGATTCGGACTACTGGTTCCGGTCGCGCTGCTCGGATTCGTGATGCTGTTGCGCTGGCTGCCCGTCTACCGCGCCCGCACCACCGGGCAGGTGGCCGCACCCGAGGCCGGGGATCCCGCCGAGCGGCATTTCCCGGTGGCGATCGTCGGCGGGCACGGCGTCCTGGCCGTCGCGACTCTCGTACTCGTGCTGCTCACGGCTCTCGGCGTCGGCGGGAGCTAGCTTCGCGCCCTGAGGCGAGCCCGGCGTCAGCCGGCGGGTCGAGCACCGGCCACGGCGAATGCGACCGCCTCGGCCGCATTCGCCGCCCGGTGACTCCCCTCGACGGTCTCGCCCTCCGCATCGAGGATCTGCCATCCGCCGATCGACACCACCGGCACGCCCCCACGTCGATTCGCCAGCGCCAGCTCCGACAGCGTTCCCCAGGAACCGCCCACCACGACCACCGCATCCGCCGACGAGATCAGAATCGCGTTCCGCGCCTCGCCCATATTCGTGTACAGGACGGCGGAGAGTCCGGCACACACACCTGCTCGGCCGGTGTCCGGCCGTACTCCGATCACCAGGCCGCCTTCGGCCGACGCGCCCTCGGCGACCGCCGCCATCACCCCGGTTCCGCCGCCGCACAACACGACCGCGCCGGCCCGAGCCAGCAGCCGGCCGACCTCCCGCGCGGTAGCGGCCTCGGTGTTCGTGCAGTCGCGCGGCCCGCAGACCGCGATCTGGACAGGGGGCATCTCGCACACTCCTCGGACCAGCCGATAGGTGATGATCAGGCTGATCCGGTCGGATGTCACCGCCCGCGATGGGCGTTGAGCGACAGGCCGAGTCCGGCGACGGTGAGGCCCAGCAGACCGAAGACCGGTTGCAGCCAGAAGAACTGGCCGATGATTATCGGCTGCACCGCGACCCAGCCGACCAGCAGCGCACCGCTGCACACCGCCATCGCGGCCGCCCGATGATCGTTTCGAATGACCGCGGCGGCCGTCGCCGCCATCGGAACCGCCACGAGCAGACCGAGGAGCACGGCTGCGAGAACCGGACTGTGCAGGGGCAATCGCGCCTCGACAGCGGCACCGAGGTCGGCACCGCCACCGGCGAGACCGATGGCCCCGGCCGAGGCCCAGAACGCGATGAATGCTGCCACACCCGCCAGCACCGCGCGGGTCAGCCGGATCGTCTTGACCTCGGTGGAAATCGTCATCATTCGACAGTGCCCGGTCGGCCACCGGTTGGGGCAGGGCCGAAGGTCGTTGCTTTGCCAGGCCCTCGGCCGAATCGAGGCGCATCACGGCCCCGGCCTCGTCAGCCCCCGCACCTCGGCGCGTTCCGGGCCTACTGCCGCGGCGGGAACGGTGGCAGCAGCGGCGGAATGGTCGGCACCACGATCGGCGGCAGGCCGGGGACGACGATGGTCGGTGGTCCCGGGGGCGCGGCCGAGGTGGTGGTGGTCGGCGCCTGCCAGTTGGGAGTGGGCGCGGCCACCGAGGCGTTGGTGGCATCGGTGGTCGGCGCGACCGAGGGGTCCGCGGAGGCGCGGGGCGGAGCGTCGGGCACCGAACTGGGGGCTGAGGTGTTGCTCTGGGAATCACCGCGGAGAACCGATTGGCCCCAGCCGAGACCGATCCCGAGCGCCGCGACGACGACCAGCGCACCGACCGCCACCCCGGCCACGCTCAACTCCCGGCGGCGACCGGCATCGACGGCGCCGACCTTGCCGCCGGGTGCGCTCTTGCCGCGCGCCTTGTTGCGTTTGCGGGCGCGTCGCAGCGCATCCTCGGACAACCACACCGGCGCCAATTGCACGGTGTCGTCGGCGGATCCGGGCCCGGGGGCCTGCGGGACGGGTGCGGGTGCGGCCACCTGGGCCGGGCGGGCGAGCAGCGCCGCGCCGCGCACGATCACGGTCTCCGGATCGGCGGGCACCAGCACGGGCATGCCCATCCACCGCTCCAGAATGCGCGCGATCAGCGGGATCCGGGCACACCCACCGATCACGAAGACCGCCTGCACGGCCTGTTCGGAGCGCATCATCACATCGCGGGTCATGCGGGCCGACGATTCGACGGCGAGCATGATCAGCGCTTCGAAGTTCTCCTGCGACAACAGCACCAGGCCGTGCTCGGACGGGACCGCGACCGCCGTGGTGCTCGACAGCTGTTCCTTGGCCTGCCGGCATACGCCGTCCAGGGCCGCCAAACCCTGTGCGGTGGGCGGATGTTCGATCCGGCCGGAAGCGATCTGCTGTTCACGGATCAGCGAATCCAGATAGTCGCCGCTGATGTCGCTGGTGCGCTCGCTGTGGCTCACCTTTCCGGATTCCACGTCGATCACGCTGACCGAGAGTCCGGAACTGCCGAGGTCGTAGAGCGCGACCGTGCGATAACCCTGCAGTTCACCGGTGGCGCGCAGGAATTCCCGCGCCGCCGCGACCTCGGGCACGAGTTCGTAGTTGGTGAGCTGACGGCGGGCGAGGGCGCCCCGCAGCGTGCGCGCGTGTTGTTCGTTGCGATAGGCCAGCGCGGTCGCGGCGATCTCCGGCGCGGAACCGAAGACGGCGCCGACGGTTTCGGCGGCCACATCGTCCATGGACTGCTGTTCGGCGACGGGCATCGCCTGGACGTCGAAGGCGGTGGAGACGAATCGTTCGGCGGAATTACCGGGATGTGGGATCGCGACGCGAATGGCGCCGGCCCCCACCGAAACTCCCAGTACCGAACTCATCTGCCGCCCATCTCGTTTCACGCTTCACGACCGGTACGCCCGACCGCCGCCCCCACGGCCTGCGCTGGGCCGTGCGAGCGAAGCCGGGCCGCTGTGCGGGCCCGATGCTCATGCCGCAGGGCGCCGCCACTCTACCTGGCTCCCGCCACCCTACGACGTGCCGAGTCCCGCGTACACCCATCCCGCGGCGGTCCACTCGGCGCGCTCGAGACAGTTGCGACCGTCGATGATGGAACGCCCGCGCACCACCGGCTCGAGGTCGCGCGGCGAGAGTGCGGTGAACTCGTCCCATTCCGTGAGAACCAGCACCACATCCGCTCGATCACAGGCCTCCGCCACCGAGGTCGCGTAGTTCAGCGTGGGAAACACCCGGCGCGAGTTCTCCAGCGCTTTCGGGTCGTAGACGGTGACCACGGCCCCGTGCAGCTGGATCATTCCGGCCACGTTCAGCGCGGGCGAATCGCGCACATCGTCGGATTCCGGTTTGAAGGCGGCGCCCAGCACCGCCACATTGGCGCCCAGCAGCGAGCCGCCGCACGCCTTGGCCGCCATATCGACCACCTTGGTGCGCCGGCGCATATTGATGTTGTCGACCTCACGCAGGAACGCGACCGCGTGATCGGCGCCGAGTTCCCCCGCGCGGGCCATGAACGCGCGGATGTCCTTGGGCAGGCAGCCGCCGCCGAAGCCGAGCCCGGCGTTGAGAAAGCGCCGGCCGATGCGGGCGTCGTGACCCAGCGCGTCGGCCAGCATCGTGACATCGGCCCCGGTCGCCTCGCAGACCTCGGAGACCGCGTTGATGAACGAGATCTTCGTGGCCAGGAACGCGTTGGCGGACACCTTCACCAATTCCGCGGTGGCCAGGTCGGTGAGCAGGAACGGCACCTGCGCCGCGATCAGGTCGGCGTAGATCTCGCGCACCTGCGCACGCACCCATTCGGCGCGTTCGCGTTCGGCGTCGACACCGAGGACCAGCCGGTCGGGCCGCAGGGTGTCACGCACCGCGAACCCCTCCCGCAGGAATTCCGGATTCCAGGCGACCTCGACGTCGGCGCGGGCGCGGGCCCGCATCCGGCGGCCCAGTTCCGCGGCCGTGCCGACGGGCACCGTCGACTTGCCGATCAGCACCGACGGCCGCTCCAGCAGCGGCGCCAGCGAATCGGCCACGGCATGGACATATTTCAGGTCCGCGCCGTATTCGCCCTTCTTCTGCGGCGTGCCGACACCGAGGAAATGGGCGTCGGCGTGCGCGGCCGCCTCCTCGTAGGAGGTGGTGAAGCGCAGTCGCCCGGCATCGAGATTGCGGCGCAACACCGCCTCCAGACCGGGTTCGTAGAACGGCACGACGCCGTCGGACAATTTGGCCACTTTGCCGGGGTCGATATCCACCCCGAGCACCTCGTGACCGAGCTCGGCCATGCAGGCGGCATGGGTGGCTCCCAGATATCCCGTCCCGAATACCGTCAGACGCATAATCGATTGATACGTGCCGGGTATGGCCGGTCCGCGTCCACGAGGCGAGGGCGCAGGCAACAGTGGGTGTACAGGGAGAAACCGTCGCCGATCAGCGCATTCGCCGACCACCTACCATCGCAGGGTGCGAAAAAGGTGGTGGGTGCGCGGTGCGGTGGGGGTCGTGCTCGTGCTCGCCGTCGCGGTGGCGGCGCTGTGGCCGGTGTACGTGCGCCCGCGGACCGACACCCCGCACGCGGCCGATGCCATCCTGGTGCTCGGCGGAGCCCACGACGGCCGCGAGGAGCTGGCGCTGCGCCTGGCCCACGACGGTTACGCCCCGCAGGTGGTGTTCTCCGATCCGTACGACCACTCCCCGCTGATCAACCGAATCTGTCACGGCGGCTACAGCTTCCGGGTGAGCTGCTTCGATCCCGAGCCGCGCACCACACGCGGTGAGGGACGCGAACTGGCCGCCCGCGCCGCCCGCGAGAACTGGCGGCGCGTGATCGTGGTGACCTTCACGCCGCACATCTCCCGCGCCCGGTATGTGCTCGGCAAGTGCTGGGGCGGTGAGATTCTCCTCGTCGACGCGCATCCGCACATCGGTGCCGCGCGATGGGCCTACCAGTACCTGTATCAGTCCTCGGGGTACATCAAAGCCGCATTCGAGGACTGCTGAACCGGTCCGGCATCCGCGGCGGGGGCCGGACCGCCACCCTATCGCTCGGTACCGGTAAATCCTTGTGCCGCACCGCTTTCCGGAAGCACAGGCCCCGAATAGCCGGCGATACGCACCCGCTCGTCCATGCGATCGCGGATGTGGCGAACGCGTTCGTCCACCGAGGTCCGCGGCGCGTACGCCGACACCGAGAGGGCATACAGCGCGGCCGCGTCGCCGGACTCCGCCCGCCGTTCCTGCAGTGCCACACCGAGGTCCGTGCCGTATCCCAGGTCGACGGCGGCGCGGTCGGCCCGGTAGTCGATGCGGCGCACGACCGGCACGAGCGCGCAGGCCGCCACCTCCGGAGCGATGCGCAGCAGCAGTGCGGCCGGAAGTCCCACGATCACAGTGGTGGCCGCGATCGCCGGGCAGGCGACCAGCACCCGGCTGACCGCACTCCAGCCGATCCCGAAGATCCGGGCCGCCGGTGGCGTCATCCGCCGCGTCAGCCACGCTCCGACCGCGGCCGGACCCGAGAGCAACACCCGCTCCAGCCATACCAACGGCAGATTGAAATATCGGAATACGAACTGGCACAGCGCTACTCGTCCTTCGGACCGATATCCGAGTTCACGGGCCAGCACCGCTTCGAGTTGCCGTGGGGGCGCACCGAGTACGGCGGAGGGGACCGCGATCATCCGCCGGGGCAGCAGCAATTCGCGCTCGCTCTCCCGGATCCACAGCGAGTGCGAGGAGGAGGCGATGCCGGACCGCCGGGCCACCCGCTCCCACGCCGTCGTCAGCGCGTGCCGCTCGGCGGAGGTGGGCGCACGCACCCCGAAACGTGCCGTCAACCACCGCCGCTCGGCGCCCAGGAAGAACACCACCGCGACGAGTACGCACACCGCCAGCCACGCGATGGCGAGGATGCCGAGGGTGCCGAAGCCCATCGCCAAACCGAGCCCGTAGAGCAGCACCGTGAGGATCGCGGCGGTGGGTGCGGCCGCCAGTACCAGCGCCGTCCAGGAGCGGATCCGGTCGGTCGCGGAGGGCCGGATGGCCGCGCCCGCACCGGGGTCGTTCGCCTTCGCTGTCGAGTCAAAGGTCATGCACCACGGTAAAGGGAGAGCGCAAAACCGCACGTCGCGGGGCGTTACACGGCGGTAACCGAGCGGCAAAACGGACACCACACGGGACCTGCACCCTCGAAAGGCCGCGCCGAGCGCGGAAACGATGAGGAGTAGATCGTGGTTGATGTGCAAACCCGTCCGGCGACCGCTGCCGCCGCGACGAAGGAAACCCTCGAGGACTACACGCTGCGCTTCGCGCCCCGCAGCTACCGCAAATGGAGTCCGGCCGTGGTGGGCGTCTCCGCGCTGGGCGGCATCGCCTATCTCGCGGATTTCTCCATCGGCGCGAACATCGGCATCGCGAACGGCACCGGAAACGCGTTGCTGGGCATCGGAATCTTCGCGATCGTCATCATGATCACCGGATTTCCGCTGGCCTACTACGCCGCCCGCTACAACATCGATCTGGATCTGATCACTCGCGGCAGTGGGTTCGGCTACTACGGTTCGGTGATCACCAACCTGGTGTTCGCCTCGTTCACTTTCATCTTCTTCGCCACCGAGGGCTCGATCATGGCGCAGGGCCTGAATCTGGGCCTGCACATTCCACTGTGGCTGGGTTATCTGCTCTCCACGGTGCTGATTTTCCCGCTGGTCGTCTACGGCATGAATACGCTGGCGAAACTGCAGGTGTGGACGACGCCGCTGTGGCTGTTGCTGATGGTGTTGCCGTTCGCGTTTCTGCTGATCCGCCACCCTGATTCGATCGATTCGTTCTTCGCCTACGGCGGTAAGGACGGTGCGGGAGTGAGCCTTTCCGGTGCGCTGCTGGCCGCCGGCGTCTGTCTCTCACTGATCGCCCAGATCGCCGAGCAGATCGATTATCTGCGGTTCATGCCGCCGAAAACCCCGGAGAACGCGCGCAGATGGTGGGGCTGGATGCTGCTGGCGGGGCCGGGCTGGGTGATCTTCGGTGCCGTCAAACAGGTCGTCGGCCTGTTCCTCGCGGTCTATCTGATCGCGAATCTGCCGGGGGCGCAGGACATCGCGAATCAGCCGGTGCATCAGTTCCTGGAAATCTACCGCGATATGGTTCCGTCCTGGCTGGCGATGACGCTCGCGGTGGTGCTGGTGGTCATCTCACAGATCAAAATCAATGTGACCAACGCGTATTCGGGTTCGCTGGCGTGGACCAACTCGTTCACCCGCGTGACGAAGACCTATCCGGGCCGGCTGGTATTCCTCGGCGTGAACCTCGCGATCGCGCTGATCCTGATGGAAGCCAATATGTTCGACTTCCTCAACGACATCCTCGGCTTCTACGCCAACTGCGGTATCGCCTGGATCGTCACCGTCGCAACGGATATCGCGGTCAACAAGTATCTGCTGAAGCTCTCGCCGAAACAGCCCGAATTCCGGCGCGGCATGCTCTACAACTTCAACCCCGTCGGCCTGGTCGGTTTCGGACTGTCGGCGGTGCTGTCGATCATGACATTCTTCGGTGTGTTCGGCGCGGCGTTGAAACCGTATTCGCCGATCGTCGCCGTCGTGATCGCCTTCGTCGCCACCCCGCTCACCGCCGTCCTCACCAAGGGCAAGTACTACCTGCGCCGGGGCGACGACGGAATCGAGCTGGACATGTTCGACGAACACGGCAACCCCTCGGGTGAAACCCTCACCTGCCACGTCACCGGAATGGACTTCGAACGCCCCGACATGATCGCCTCCGCGGTTCCGGGGCCGGAGGGCGAAATCCGATACATCAGCTCACTGGCGCTGTCGACGGACAAGTCGGGCGCGCACGTGCTGCCGCCGGGCTGACCTACCTCGGGTCGGCGACATGAGCGGCGGCCGGTTCGGAATATCAGGACTCCGCGGGCTGCGGAATCGAATCCTGCGGCAGGGGGAAATTCATATACGCCCGCGAGGGCGTGGGCCCGCGCTGACCCTGATATTTCGAGCCGGCCGCCGCGCTGCCGTACGGATGTTCCGAGGGACTGCTCAGGCGGAACAGGCACAGCTGGCCGATCTTCATCCCCGGCCACAGCGTGATCGGCAGATTCGCCACATTCGACAACTCCAGCGTGATGTGACCGCTGAAACCCGGATCGATGAATCCCGCCGTGGAATGGGTGAGCAGCCCGAGGCGCCCCAGACTCGATTTACCCTCCAGGCGGCCGGCCAGATCATCGGGCAGGGTGCAGACCTCGAGCGTGGAGCCGAGGACGAATTCACCCGGATGCAGGACGAACGGCTCGCCTTGATCGGGTTCGACCAGAGTGGTCAGCTCGTCCTGGCGTTGCGCGGGATCGATATGGGTGTAGCGGGTGTTGTTGAACACCCGGAACATTCGATCCAGACGCACATCGATACTCGACGGCTGAACCAATTTCTCGTCGAACGGTTCCAGCCCGAGCCGCCCGGCGGCCAGCTCGGCACGAATGTCGCGATCGGAAAGCAGCACGGCGGTCAGCCTAGTAACCCGTGTTCGCGGGCTCGCAGCCGCACAGCGAGCCGGGACGAAATTCGTCCCATCCGCCGGACCGGTCGACGCGAACTCCTTGTCGCCAACGACGAGATATGCGACCGCCGGGTCGTCCGAGAGAAAGCGATGAACCGATGAGAAGTATGAAGCGCGCCGTTGTCACCGCAGCGCTGGTTTCGACCACGGCCCTGCTGGGAGTGTCGGCCTGTTCTTCCGACGACAACTCCGGGTCGGGATCGACGCCGACCACGATGAACGGTAACGCGACGACCAGCCCCATGATGTCGCCGAGCGGTTCGGCCGCCGATGCCATGGCCGGCCTGGTCGGCCCCGGCTGCAAGGCCTACGCCGAGCAGGTGCCCACGGGCCCGGGGTCGGTCGAGGGGATGGCACAGGATCCGGTGGCGACCGCCGCCTCACACAATCCGATGCTGACCACGCTCACCGCGGCGGTGTCCGGAAAGCTGAATCCTCAGGTCAACCTGGTCGACACCCTGAACGGCGGCCAGTTCACCGTGTTCGCGCCCACCGACGACGCGTTCGCGAAACTGCCGCCGGCCACGGTCGACAGCCTGAAGACCGACAGCGCCACCCTCACCAAGATCCTCACCTACCACGTGGTGCCGGGGCAGATCGCGCCCGACGCCATCGCGGGTGAGCACAAGACGGTCGAGGGCGGCATGGTGAACGTGACCCGATCCGGCGACACGATCAAGGTCAACGACGCGTCGGTCGTCTGCGGAGGTGTGAAGACCGCCAATGCGACGGTCTATCTGATCGATACCGTCCTGATGCCGCCCGCCTGAGTTGTCACGGCTGCCGTCCGCGCTGGTCGGAGAACGTCCTGGTCGGAGAATGTATCGGCGCGGTTCGGTCGATGTAGCGCACCCGGGCGAAAACGTTCCGAAATCCGCACCCATCCGGCACGCTGGTCATGTCGAACCCCTTCCCATGTATGCAGGGACGCGCTCATGACCGGCGATCCGGAGTTCACCTCGATCCGCCTGGCAGACACCTCCGACACCCCGTCGTGTCCGCCGGGTGGAGGCGAGCGAGCGGAAACACAACGTGAGCTCGCTACCCTGCTCGCGGCCGCCGCCACCGGAAACCGCGAGGCGTTCACGCGCTTCTATCGGGCGACCAGCGCGAGGGTGTTCGGTCTGGCCCTGCGCATCCTGCGCAATCACACCGCCGCCGAGGAGGTCACGCAGGAGGTGTACCTGCAGGCCTGGACGGCCGCCGAACGCTACGACCCCGCGCTGGCCAGCCCGATCGGCTGGCTGATGATGCTCACCCATCGGCGTGCCGTGGACCGCGTGCGCCTCGAGGAATCGGCGACGGTGCGCGATCGTGTCTACGGCCACGCCCACCTCGGGCGCGACCACGACACGGTCGCCGAGACGGTCGGTCAGAGACTGGAGGAGCAGGCGGTGCTGCACTGCCTGGACACTCTCACCGCGACCCAGCGGGAGGCGATCGCGCTGGCCTACTACAGCGGACGCACCTATCGAGAAGTCGCCGAACATCTCGATGCGCCACTGCCCACCGTCAAGAGCCGTATCCGGGATGCGCTGAAACGGCTTCAGACCTGCCTCTCGGGGGTGGCCGCCCATGCCTGACACATCCGACCACGAGTTGCTCGACCTGGCCTACCCCTACGCACTGGACGCGGTCGGTGATTCCGAGCGCGACGAGATCGAACAGCGCGTCGCCGATGCCGGACCGGACACGAGCCAGGCCTTCTCGGTGGTGGTTCGCGCGGTCCGCGAGACGATGGGTGCTTTGTCGGTGCTCGATGCGCAGGAGCCCGCGCCGGAATTGGAAGCGCGCATACTCGCCGCACTCGACCGGGCGCGGCCCACCGATCCGTCCGCTGCGGTTCCGCTCACCCGACCGTCCAGGAGGCCTCGGCTACGGTGGCTGGCCGCGGCGGCCGCGGTAGTGGTGGCGGCCGGAATCGGCGGCGGTATCGTCGCCCAGCAATACGCCGGGCAGACCGCGAATCCCCCGATGGCGGAACAGATCATGCGGCAACCGGATGCACACACCGCGAGCGCGCCGCTCAGTACCGGCGGTGTGGTGACGGTGCACGCGTCCACCGAAATGGGTGCGGCCACAGTGGCTTTCGACAGCGTGCCGCCGGCGCCGCAGGGCCATGTGTACCAGCTGTGGGTGGTACCGCCGACCGGTGCGCCACGCTCGGAAGGGGTGATGGACCGCATGCCGAGTGCGTCCGCGCCGATGGTGGCCACTTATTCCGGCGGCGACGCACTGGCCATCACCGTCGAACCCGCGGGCGGCTCCCCGGCCCCGACCACGGCCCCGATCGCCTCCATGTCGATGAGCTGACGATCGGCGCCGTCCGCGCGGACCGGCGTCACGAATTCCTCATCCCACCTGGGAATCGAGGAGATCATGATCGATACGGGTACGCGCGAGCCCACCGCGCACCGCGGCACGCTCGGATTCGCCGCCGCCGCGCTCGCCGGAATACTGGCCGGTGCGGCGGTGCTGGGCATCGGCGAACTCGTGGGTGCGATCCTGGATCCACGCTCCTCGCCGTTCTTCGCCGCCGGGGCGACGGTCGTCGATCACACGCCGCAGCAACTGCGCGAGGAGGCGATCCGGCGGTTCGGCAGTCACGACAAGGACGTGCTGTTCGCCGCCATGGGCGCGGCGATGGTGGTGCTTGCCGCACTGTGCGGTGTGCTCGAACGTCGCCGTCGCATCGGCAGTGCGGTATTCGCCGTTCTGGGTGTCGCGATCATCGCTGCGGCACTGCATCGCCCGAATGCGCAGTGGTGGTTCGCGATTCCGACCGCGGCGGGTGTGGCGGCGGGGCTGATCGTCTTACGGCTACTGCTCCCACACGGCGGCCGACGCGACGAGTTGCGGGGCCGCGAAGGTGCTCGGGACCGCGTCCCGGACCACGGCGATATCCCGAGTGCCACTCGATTGGCCCGGCGGCGTTTTCTGGCGATGGCGGCCGGGGCCGGCGCGATCGCGGTCGGTGCCGCGGCGGCAGGACGATTCGTGGCGCAACGGCTGCGGGACGTGGCCGCGGACCGGGCGCGATTCATCGTGCCCGGAACAGTTTCGGAGGGCGCGCCGATCACCCCGGCCATGACCCGCTCGGTGCCGGGACTTACCGCATTCGTCACGCCCGGCGCCGACTTCTACCGGGTCGACACCGCGCTGCAGGTGCCGGCCGTCAGCAGTACCGAGTGGAGCCTGCGCATCCACGGAATGGTCGACCGCACAGTGGAATTCACGATGGACGAGTTGCGTCGGCGCCCCGCGATCGCGCGCATGATCACGCTGACCTGTGTGTCCAACGAAGTGGGTGGCGATCTCGCGGGCAATGCGGTGTGGACCGGCTACCGGCTGGCCGATCTGCTACACGAGGCGGGTGTGCGTCCGGATGCCGATATGGTGCTGTCCCGCAGCGCCGACGGATTCACCGCCGGGACGCCGATCCAGGCGATGACCGACGGGCGCGACGCCCTGCTCGCCGTCGGCATGAACGGCGCGCCGCTGCCGCTCGAACACGGCTACCCGGCGCGGCTCGTGGTTCCCGGCCTCTACGGCTACGTCTCCGCCACCAAATGGGTGGTCGACCTCGAAGTGACCAGATTCGATCGCGCACAGGCGTATTGGACGACCCGGGGGTGGGCGGACCGGGCTCCGATCAAGACCGCGTCCCGGATCGATGTCCCCGCCGCCTTCGCCACCCTGTCCGCCGGCCCGGTCACAGTCGCCGGAGTCGCCTGGGCTCAGCATCGCGGTATCGCGTCGGTGGAGGTGCGGGTCGACGACGGCCCCTGGCTCGCCGCCGACCTGACCACCGAATACTCCCCCGACACCTGGCGCCAATGGACCTACCGCTGGCAGGCCACCCCGGGCACCCACACCCTGCACGTCCGCGCCACCGACACCACCGGAACCACCCAGCCCGCACAGCGCCGCCCCCCGATGCCGGACGGCGCGACGGGGTGGCATTCCCGGACGGTCGGTGTGCGGTGAGATGTTTCGTGCGCCGTGGGCGGGTAGCCACCCTGTGACACCGACCGACCGACACCGACCGAGTCGGATTCCGTCGTACGAGGAGTGGTGACCGATGACATCGACCAACATCCAGCCGATGAGCGCCTCGGGTCCCGACGCCGAACCGTTCGAGACGGTCGACGCCTATACCGGCGAAACCCTCGCCGAACTGCCCTATCTGGCGACCGAACAACTCGATGCCCTGCTCGAACGTGCGGACGACGCCTGTCGGTCGTGGCGTGCCACGCCGGTCGAGCAGCGTGCGCGGGTGGTGTCCGCCGCAGCCGATCTGATGCGCGAACGCAAGGACGACCTCGCCCGGCTCATCACCCGCGAAATGGGCAAACGCATCTCCGAGAGCGAGTTCGAAGTCGACCTCGCGGCGAGCATCCTGCAGTACTACGGCGAGAACGGCCCGCGCATTCTGGAGCCCACCGCGCTGCCGGCCGAGGAGGGTGAAGCTCAGGTCGTCAACGCACCACTGGGGGTGCTGCTCGGCATCGAGCCGTGGAACTTCCCGCTCTATCAGGTGGTGCGGTTCGCGGCGCCGAATCTGGTGCTGGGCAACACGATTCTGCTCAAGCACGCCAAGATCTGCGCGCTCACCGCGCTCGAACTGCAGAAGATCTTCACCGACGCCGGCGCGCCCGAAGGGGTGTACACCAACGTCTTCCTGCGGATCTCGGACGTCGAGCACGTCCTGGCGCACCCCGCTGTCCAGGGCGTATCCCTCACCGGCAGCGACGCCGCCGGTGCGTCGGTGGCCGAGATCGCCGGGCGGCACGTGAAGAAATGCGTGCTGGAACTCGGCGGCAGCGACCCCTTCATCGTGCTCGACGCCGACGATCTGGACGACACGATCGATGCGGCGACCACCGGCCGGCTGGCGAACACCGGTCAAAGTTGTGTCGCCGCAAAACGTTTCATCGTCCCGGACGAACTGTGCGACCGCTTCGTGGCCGGTCTGGCCGCGCGGTTCGGCGCACTGCGCCCCGGCGACCCGTCGGATCCGGAGACCACACTCGGACCGCTCTCCTCCCCGAAGGCCGCCGACGACCTGCTGGAACAGGTTCGAGATGCCCGCGAGAAGGGCGCCACGGTGGTCACCGGTGGCGGCCGCCCCGACGTACCGGCGCCCGGACGCCGCGACGCGTTCGTCGACGCGACGGTGCTGACCGACGTCACCCCCGAGATGCGCGCCTATTCCGAGGAGCTGTTCGGGCCGGTCGCGGTGGTGTACCGCGTCGGCGACGAACGCGAGGCGATCGAGTTGGCGAACACCTCGAAGTTCGGACTCGGCGCCACGGTGTACAGCAGCGACCCGGACCGCGCGCGGGCGGTGGCCGAGCAGATCGACAGCGGCATGGTGTGGATCAACCACCCGACCTCCTCGCAGGCCGATCTGCCCTTCGGCGGGGTGAAGCAGTCCGGTTTCGGTCGCGAACTGTCCGAACTCGGCATGTTCGGTTTCGCCAATCGCAAGCTGATTCGCTCGCTGCCCCGCAAGACCGCATCCGCCGGTGTCGCGGGCTGACCGTTCGAAGGAGGAGATGCGCATGCGTGCAGCGGTGCTGCGGGAATTCGGTGGTCCGGAAGCACTCACGGTTCGAGACGTCGATACGCCACGTCCCGGCCCGGGTGAGGTGCTGGTGCGAGTCCGGGCGTCGAGCGCGAACCCGGTGGACGGAATCATCCGCCGGGGACTGGCGAATCCGAACTTGGCGCTGCCCGCCGTGATCGGCAGCGATGTCGCCGGAGAGGTGGAACAGGTCGGTGACGGTGTCACCGACGTGGCGGTCGGCGATGCCGTGTACTACACCTCGGAACTGGCCTCGGGTGGGGGCGCCTATGCCCAGTACCACGTGGCGGCCGCCTCGATCGTCGCGCCGAAACCCACGAGTCTGTCGTTCGCGGAGGCCGCCGCGATTCCGCTGGCCGGCGGAACCGCGTGGGAGGCGATCGTGCGCCGGCTCGCCGTGCGGCCGGGACAGACCGTGCTGGTACACGGTGGATCCGGCGGTGTCGGCACGTTCGCGGTGCAGTTCGCCCGCGCGGCCGGCGCCTCGGTGCTGGCCACCGCCGGGGCGGACCATCAGCAGCTGCTGCGGGATCTCGGCGCGACCCCGATCGACTACAAGAGCGAGGACTTCGTCGAGGTGGCCCGCACGCACACCGACGGCACCGGCGTCGACGCGGTGCTCGACACCGTAGGCGGTGAGAATGTCGGCCGGAGCTGCGCGGCCACTCGTGACGGCGGACGCATCGCCACCATCCTCGGACCGGAGGGCCGGCTCGACGATCTCTACCAGCGCAACCAGACGCTCTACGGCATCTTCCTCAGCCGCGAACGCCGCCGGCTCACCGAGATGACCCCGCTGTTCGAGCGCGGACTCGTCCATCCGCGGATCGCGAAGACCATGCCGCTCGACGACATCGTCGCGATCCACGAACGGCTGGACGAGGGGCACAACGCGGGCAAGCTCGTCATCGACGTGCCCTGATACCCCGCCTCAGTTCTGCCGCGGCAGCAGTTCGGTGACGAACCGGTCCACGAATTCCGCCGATATCGCGCCGTCGGCCGGCACCACGACGAATTTGCTCAGACCGGCCGCGAGGTACCCGTCCACCAGCCGGTGCAGGTCCGTCCAGCTCCCGGCGATCACGTCGTTCGGATCGGCACCCGCTCGCTGCGCGCCGATCCGTGCCGCCAGCTGGGCGGGGATGCCGTTCTCCGCGAGCAACAGCGTGATGCCGAAGTGATCGGCTTCGATCTCCCGGCCCGCCGCGGCGGCCGCCGCGTTGATCGCCGACACCCCGGCCGCCGCCTCGGCCGGGGTCACGAAACTCCCGAGCCAGCCGTCGCCGTATCGGCCGATGCGGCGGAAGGCGCCCGCTGCGCGACCACCGAGCCAGATGTCGAGCGGGCGGGCCGGCCGCTTGCCCACCGTCGCCCCGCGAACGGTGAAGTAGTCGCCGTCGAAATCGACATCGTCGGCGCGCAGCACCGCCCGCAGCAGGCGCAGCGATTCGTCGAAGACCGCGCCGCGCGGTCCCGGCACCGGAAACAGGTCCTGTTCGCCGGGCCCCGCCGGTCGCAGTCCGAATACCGGCAGCACCCGCTTCGGAGCCAAGGCCGCCAAGGACGCCAGCTGTTTGGCGACCAGCACAGGATGGCGCCCCGGCAGAATCGCGACCGAGGTGCCGACTTTCAGACGGCTGGTGCGGGCCAGCGCGAACGCCATCCCCACCGTCGGATCCACGGCCGGTGCGAAGACCAGTTCGGAGAACCACAGCGAATCGACCCGCGCGGCCTCGAGCCGATCCACCAGCGCCGCCAGATCTGCCGGATCGGCCGCCGAACCCGTACCCACCCCGAACCGGATCTTCACCTCGCCATTGCTCACAAGCCTGCACAACAGCCGCGTCGGGATCGATATTTCGGCCGAGTCCGGCGCCTTCACCCGCGGCGGGTGATCCGGTTGTGCCCTGCGCGACGGCACAGTCGGTCGGATGAGGACTTCGTCGCGGTCGCGCTGTGCCCGCATGCTGGGCGTGCTCCTCGCGGTATGGGCCGGGGTCTGGTCGGCGCCGTCGGCCGGTGCGCAGGCCGCGCCCGATTCACCGCTGTGCGCCTGGCGGTTCATGTCGAACAGCACGGTGCTCAATGTGGCGTTCCCGGATGCCAACGCCACGTACTGGGTGCTGCCGTATGCGCTCGGTCCGGGCGACTCCATCGAATTGTCGGGCAGCTACCCCGCCGCGCGCTACTTCTCGCTCAATACCTACGGCACGAGCTTCGATACCGTGGATACGTTGCGGGACAACCAGATTGCCCCCGATCCGGGCAGTGCCAATCCGTTCGCCGCACCGACGGCAGCGCCGGAAACGCAGCGGCGCTGGCACGCTCGACTGGTCACCGGAGCAGCAGACCACGGCCGCAACGAAATTCGGGCGTTGCCCGCCGCGCAGAACGCGCCCATCGGATTCCTGATCATCCGGGTCTATGTGCCGACCGACCCGACTTCGGCCGGCGGTGGGGTACCACTGCCCGATGCGACGCTGACCGTCGCCGGCGCGACCGTCACCAGGCAACCGTGCAGCCGGGTCTTCGACCCCAGCGCCTATCCCGGCCCCCTCGCCCAGGCCGCGACCGCCGGATTCGACCAGGTCATCGCCGGGGCGGCGGCGGGCGCGTTCCCGGGCAACGTGCCCGAGGCCACGTTCGTGAATCCGGCGAGCACCTCGGGGCTGTTCCCGAACGGCGACAACAAATACCTCGGGGCGGGACTCACCTATCAGCCGGGCCGCCTGGTCGTGGTGCGCGGTAAGGCGCCGAATTTTCCGGATTCGCGAGCCGGACAGCCTCCGACCGACCCGGCTCAGCAGGTCCGATATTGGTCGATGTGCCAGAACGACCTGGTGACGCCCTATCCGGTCGTGGCCTGCGCGGCCGACTTCCAGACCCGGCTCGACGCCGACGGCTACTACACCTACGTCGTCGCGGCGCCGGAAGACCTACCGGCACAGATGGATTCGAGTGTCACCGTGCTGCCCTGGGGCAGCACGCAGGTGGCGAAGAAGGTTCTCTTCCTGCGGAACATGCTGCCGAGCGAGAGCTTCTACCCGCAGTCGATCCAGGCTTCGCAGGATCGCGGCGGCGATCCGGCCACCACGATGGGCCCCTATTACCCGGTGGCCACCTACTGCACCACCGCCGTATTCGCCGCCACGGGAGCGGCCGGATGCTTCGGAGCGGGCCGCTGAATCGCCGGTCAGTTCTTGTCGTCGAGGCTGTCCAAGGTGGTCAGGATCGCCTCGACCGGGATGCGGCCGACGGCGACGGTTTCGGCGCCGTTACGCCGCAGAGCCACCGACAGTGGTGCGGCCCAGGTGTTTTCGTAGATCAGAACGGCGGCCGAACGCCCGGGGTGCAGGGCGGCGCCCGCCTCCCGCAGATCACCGTCGTCGAGTACGCCCGTCGTCTCCTCGGCGAACAAGGCCACGCTCGCTTCGCACTCGAGCCCGATATCGGCGATATCGATGCCGGTCAGCGACCCGTCGCCCTCTTTCCGGAGGAACGCCAGATTCAGCACGCGGATGATGCCCCGGCCGACCAGATCGCGCAGCACCGGCAGGGCCGAACCGTCCGGGGGGCGGCCCGCGGGGAACTCGATGACGAGATAGTCGATCGGACCCATCTCATCTATACCGGCAGCACTGGTCATCCGAGCACCTCATCCCTGGCCGGATCACCGGCGTGATTCGGCGAGACAGCAGCTGACGCCACGCGGTAAACGACGAGCACATCGGCCACCGGCATGACACCTAATGATTCGAAGCCGCGCCGCTCGCGGATAAACCGGAATCTATTCCTGCACGCAAGCCGGTCGGACACGGTGTCTCATCCACGTCCCGAATCGCAAGTCCGCCCGGTGAATCCGCCGGGCGGACGCCGCCCGTTCACCCGGCTCGGCGACACCGCGGAATTTCGCTCACGGTGAGTCTGGATGGTGGCAAACCGCGTGTGGCGGCGAAGAATTCGCGTGACCGTAGTGTGGAAGGGGTAGTGGTGACGACGTCCGTGCCTGTGCGACTCGAGCACGCCGAAGACATACATCCGGGCGTCGACGTGCCGCTGCTCCGCGACGCCGTGGTGGCCGAGCGCACGCTGTGGACACCGGCCGAACTACACGAGCTCACCGCGGTGGTGGCGAGCGAACTGGCGACACCGCTGCTGGATATCGTGCGGTTCGACACCTCGCGGCGCTGGTGGACCCGGCTCGCGCTGACGATGGGCGTGGAACTGTGGCTGCTGTCGTGGGCGCCCGGGCAGGGCACCGAACCGCACGACCACGGGGGCGCGTCGGGGTCGTTCACCGTCTCGATCGGCGAACTGGACGAGGACTACCGCTACCCCACCGGCCCGGTACGCTCGGCCGGGCGCCGCGCCGGCGACACGATCGCGTTCGGGCCCGAACGCGCCCACCAGCTGCACAACCGCAGCGTCCGGCCGGCCACCACGGTGCACGCCTACTCGCCACCGCTGCGACCGGTCCGCGAATACCGGTCGCTGCGGGATTTCACCGGTGTGTGACCATGCCGGTAGCCCCCATCGCCCGATCGCCGAGGAGTGACGGTATGAGCGCCGAGGATCTGCTCACACAGGCACGCGCCGGATTGAACCGCGTCGAGCCCGTCACCGCCGCGCACCGGTTGGCCGAGGGCGCGCTCGTGGTCGATATCCGCCCGCACGCCGACCGCCTCGCCGAGGGCGAGATACCCGGCGCGGTCGTCGTCGAACGGATCGTGCTGGAATGGCGGCTCGACCCCGGGGGTTCGCATCGGCTCCCGGATCTGACGCCCGACACCGAGGTGATCATCGTCTGCAACGAGGGCTACGCCTCCAGCCTGGCCGCCGCCGAGGCACAGCGTCTCGGACTGGCTCGCGCCACCGATCTGGTCGGCGGGTTCCGGGCGTGGAAGGCGGCCGGCCTGCCCGTGGCTCCCGGCGGCACACCCGCCGTTCCGTAGCACCACCGACCGCCACCCGCCTCGCCCGCACGGTTGCCACGACAACCACACGTCCGCAGCGCCGCGTCTACCTCCCGGTTCCCGGAATTCTTTCACCTGCAAACGATCTGGCTGAGAATGTAGAGGGGCAAACGGAATTACGAGGAGTGCGATGACCAGGTGTGCGCATTATGTCGGAAGTGTTCCAGCCGAGTTGATGACCGGGGATGCTGCGGTGCTGCAGTGGTTCGCAGACCGCAGTGCGGGCCATCCCGTGACCGGACTGCCGTGTGACCTGGATCCGGACTGGATCCTCGACTACCTCCGCCGGCGCAGAGAGCACGAGGACGTCTTCGATGTCGTCCGCACCGGCGATTACTCCGACTACAGCGATTTCCCGAGCTACGGCCTCCGACCGGGGGCGAAGCTGGAACCGCGGCACGTGGCGATGGACCGGCTCGACCGCATCGGTGCCGTGGTAGCCGCCTTCGACGAGGTGCGTGCCGCGCGGCCCGAGCTGGACGGGACGAGATTGCAACTGAGCCAACCCAATCCGCTGGATCTTGCGATGTTCGTCTTCGCCGGTGCGGCGGTGTCGAACGGCTTCCCGCTCGGCCCGGCACTGCGCCGCTCCGATCTCATCGTGGCCGCGCTGCGGCATCTGCCGGTCTTCACCGAGGCCGCACTGCAAGAGATCGCGGAGGTGAACGCGCGCTACGGCGATCGCGTGGTCTGGCAGGTCGAATCACCGTTCGCGCTGCTGGGCATGGTCAAGGCCGACCAGCTGGGCGCGAAATGGGCGGCGGCGCCGCTGCTGGCCCGCCAGCTGGCCGGGGTACTCACCGGCATACACGAGATCGGGGCACAGGCCGTGGTCCACCTGTGCTACGGCGATTACCAGCACAAGGCGCTGCTCAGCCCGCGGTCGCTGGCGCCCGCGGTCACCCTGCTGAAGCACACCGCACGCCGGCTGCGCGCAGACGGCACTCCCCTTCCGGCAGTGCACATTCCGTGTGCGTTCGGTGCCGAACCCGCGCCCCAGGACGCCGCGTTCTACGCGCCCCTGCGCCGGCTGGACCCGGACTGGAACGTCATCGCGGGGGTGGTGTCACCGGATTCCGCCGAAGACAGCGCACACGCCCTGCGACTGTTCGAGCAGGCGGCCGGTCGTACCGCGTTCGGTGTCGCGACCGCGTGCGGTCTCGGCCGCTGCAGTGTTGCGGACGCCCAGCGGGCTGCCGAGACGACCGCGGCACTGACCGCGGAGACGACCACCGGATAGCGCCCACGGCACGAGTCGCGGTGCCTGCGTCAGGGCCCTGACGCCGGCACCGCGGCCTCGCGTGGACGCCCGTCGCATCGCCGGTGTGCCGCAATATCGTTCGGCCCCAAGGATTCTCCCGCACATGCCCGGCGACCAGGGCATACCCCGAAGGAGCCGTCGGAATCCGGCGGATGCCACGCGGGAACCGAACAAAGGCCTTACTCTGATTGAGTCGGTGGAAGTGGGGTGATGCCGGGCGTGACCAACCGGGACTGCGAACCCGCATCGGTCCGTCGTCACCGTCTCTATGGCTTTGCTCGCCGAAAACGGCACTCACGTAACGCAACGTCGCGTCCCCTGTCGTGACCCTAGCCGCGCATCACAGACAGCGGCATTTTCGTACCTATAGCAGCTATCTTCTAGCTACGCTCTGTCTGTATGAACTTGCATCGAAACTTACTGTTTCCCTTGATGATTCAAGTACTACTGCTAAACTGATTCCCCGTGCGCCGAGTTCGAGTTAACAAGCGGCTACGGAGGTTTCGGAGTTTGTCGTAGGGCATGCCATCCGGACTCGGTCCGGCAGCCGATCAGGCGCACCGTCCGTTCGTACGCAGTTCCAGGGAGTTGCTATGGGGAACAACGAAATTCCGCGCGTTCTGGTGGTAGGCGGCGGCCCCGCGGGGTCGACCGCAGCCGCACTGCTCGCACGGTCCGGAGTGCAGGTGACCCTCCTGGAGCGGGATACGTTCCCGCGCTATCACATCGGAGAATCACTGCTGGCCTCGTGCCTGTCCACGCTGCGGGTTTCCGGCGCCTACGACAGGGTCGCCGCGCACGGCTTCCAGATCAAACGCGGCGGCTACTTCCAATGGCAGAACGACACCTGGCTGCTGGACTGGTCCAAGCTCGTCGATGCCGAGGCATGGTCCTGGCAGGTCGACCGGGCCACCTTCGACGATCTCCTGCTGCGCAATGCCGCCGACCAGGGCGCGGAGGTCATCGAACAGGCGACCGTCAAGAACATCCTGTTCGACGGTGAGCGTCCGACCGCGGCAGAGTGGGTCAAGGCCGGCGACGACACCGTCCACACCGCCGAGTTCGATTTCCTCGTCGACGCCACCGGCCGAGACGGGTTGCTGGCCAAGCACTTCGGCATGCGTCGCCAACATCCGGCCTTCCGCAACGTGGCGATCTGGTCCTACTGGAAGGGCGCACACCTGCACCCGGACAGCCCGGAGGGCGCGATCAACGTGGTGTCGACCCAGGAGGGCGGCTGGTTCTGGAACATTCCGCTCGCCGACGGCCGTACCAGCGTCGGTTATGTGGTCTCGGCGCGGCTGGCCGCGGAAAAGCTGCGCGCGCACGATTCGCGCCAGTCGTACTACCTGGAGACCATCCGGGAGAGCAAGCCGATGTGCGAGATGCTCGAGGGCGCCGAGCAGATCGCCGACGTACGGGCCGAACAGGACTACTCCTACGTCGCCGACCGGTTCTGCGGACCCGGCTACGTCCTCGTCGGCGACGCGGCCTGCTTCCTGGATCCGTTGCTGTCCACCGGAGTTCACCTGGCGACCTATTCCGGGCTCGTGTCCGCGGCGGCGATCGCTACCACACTGCGCGGTGAGATGTCCGAAACCGATGCGCTGGCGTACTACGAGTACACCTACCGCCGCGGCTACACCCGGTTCCTCTCGCTGGTCTCACGGATGTACGAGCACTACATCGGCTCCGAGGAATACTTCGCGCACGCGCACAAGCTCACCGACGTCCACGACGGCGATTCGCCCGAGCAGTCGTTCACCCGGATCATGGCCGGCCTGACCGATGTCAGCGAGACCACGGGCGATCAGGACCGCACCGGCACCGAGGTCATCGTCGCCGAGGCGGAGCGTCTGCACACCGCCCCGGAGACCGACGGGGTCAACATCAAGTACATGGGCGGCCTGGATATGTCGCCGGTCTGGGACCACTGGCGCGATCCGCTGTCCGACACCACGATGGGCGAGATTCGCATCACCACGGAACCGGTGTTCGGCCTGACCACCCGCCCGCGCTCCGACGCCGAGCGCGAGGCTATGACTCTCCCGGTCCAACCGCCCCGCAAGGGTGCCGGCGCCGCTCTCTAGCGGTGACGTCACCAGGACTCCCGGTGCGAACCGAGACGTGGAGTCGACAGTGACCGTCACAGGATCCGTCCCAGGCCCGCTGAGCGAACCCACGCCCAGCGGGCCGGGTCCCCGGACGAACCCGGCCACGCAGATCGAGCGATTCCACCACCCCACGACCCGAACCCTGCTGTCGGGCACCGGCTTCACGACCACGGCGCTCGAACATATCCTCGGGACGACGCTGAGCGTGCACGTCCTGCGCCAGCAGCAGGTTCCGCCCCGAACATTGCCCACATTCATCGTCGACGAACTCCGGCTGCAGGATGCCGACGGCGCGCTGGTCCGGCGCTCCCGCCTGGTCACCCCCGCGCTGGCGACCGTCTCGCTCAATTACGTAGTGGCCGTGCCACAATCGGCGGCCGCCAGCGGCATCGACGATGTCCGGATGCCGATCGGCCACGGCTTGCTCACCCGCGGCCTACCCCAGCACCGCCGCCTGCTCTGGGCGGGCATCAGGCGGTGGCCGGACGGCCGGCCCAGTGCGTCCAGGGCGTACATCATGACGCTCGGCCGCCGCCCCGTGTGCTACATCCGCGAAGTCTTCCATCCCGCGGTCGTCCCGCCCGCACACACGACGGGTCCGCTGCCGGAACCGGCTCTGCCGGATGATGTTTTCGAGGAGAACTGAGTGCCTGCTCCCACCATCACGGTCCTACTCGACTTGGTTCTCATCATGGCGGCCGCGCACCTGCTCGGATGGCTGGCCGAAAAGATCGGGCAGCCACCGGTCATCGGTGAGATCGCCGCCGGGATCCTGGCCGGTCCCACCGTCATCGGACACCACCTGTCCGCCACCCTGTTTCCCGAAGCCGGACGCTCGTATCTGACGCTGCTCGCCAATATCGGTGTGGCAGTGTTCATGTTCGTCGCCGGACTGGAACTCGATCGGGAGATATTCCGCGGCGCCCGGCGCTCGATCCCCGCGGTTTCCGCGGCGGCCTACGCGATTCCCTTCGCACTGGGCAGCGCGGTCGCGATCACCGTCCTGGCACGTCACACCACCGGGAATCGGTTGCACTTCGCGCTGTTCGTCGGCTGCGCGATGGCCGTGACCGCTTTTCCGGTACTGGCCCGAATCCTGCACGACCGCAATCTCGTTCGCACCGAGATCGGACAGCTCAGTCTGGCCTGCGCGGCGCTGGTCGACGTCGTGGCGTGGTCGGTCCTCGCCGTCGTCCTCGCCCTCGCGCACCCCGGTGGTGTCCAGTGGCGGCTCGTTCTGCTCCTACCGCTGGTCGGTCTGCTGTGGTGGTTCATCCGACCGTTGCTGGCCCGGATCTCGGAATCCGGCACCCAGCAGACGATGATCGTGCTCGGCGTGGGTGGGGCGCTCGGGCTCGCCGCGATCACCGAATGGATCGGATTGCATCTGATCTTCGGCGCTTTCGCCTTCGGTGTCATATTCCCGCGCGAACGCCGCCGGACGGTCGAGGCCGGTGTGCGAATCCTGTGCATCCTGCTGATGCCCGGCTTCTTCGTGATCGCCGGGCTGGCCGTGGATCTCGGCTCGGTCGACGCGACATCGATCGGCGAACTGATCGCGGTCATCGGGGTCGCGGTGGTGGGCAAAGTCGGCAGCGTCTATCTCGCAGGGCGGTTGACCGGGATGCAGTCGCGAGCGGCCGCCGCGGTGGCAGCGCTGCTCAACACCCGAGGTCTGACCGAGCTGGTGATTCTGAACGTGGGCCTGACCACCGGCCTCATCGGCACCCAGTTGTATTCACTGCTGGTGATAATGGCCCTGGTGACCACCGCGTCGACGGCGCCGATGCTCCGTCTGCTCGGCATATCTCGCGGCGACCGGCCGTCCCGTCCGCCGCACACACCGGACTCGGAGCGCGATCCGGACGCGGGCGCCGTGGCCGCGGCCGCGTCGCCCGATATGAGCGGAAAGCTCTGACCCACAAGCACATCCGATCGACTCCGGATGCGGGTGGCGGCACCCTACTCCCACGTTCGCAGACACCGTCGCCGCGTCGCTGCTATGTTGCTTGCGTGGGCGAACCGCCAGGCACCGTGAGCGCGACATGTGCCGCGCCCGCCGAGCTGTCGTCGAATTCCTGTTCCACCCGTCTGGAGTCCCGTCTTTGACCACACCACAGTCACCCCTTCCCGAGCCCTACATCACGGCGACCGGAATATGTCCCGTCCAGCACGGCTCGCCCTTCGATGCCGACGACGACCGATTCCCGATGTACACAGCCGAATTCGTCGCCGATCCACATGCCGCCTATCGAGAGATGCGACAGCAGTACCCCTCCCTCGTTCCCGTCGAGCTCGCCCCCGGTGTGCCTGCCACCCTGGTCATCGACTACGCCGTCGCGGTTCGCATCCTCAACGATCCGGACCACTTTCCCTCCGATCCGCGCACCTGGCAGAAAACCATTCCGCAGGATTCACCGGTGCGCCCGATGATGGAGTGGTATCCGGCGGCCCGGTACAACACCGGTGCGCCGCATGCCCGTTACCGCGCTCCGTCGGTCGCCGCGATCGACCACATCGACCTCCACAGCGTGCCCGCGATCGTGGAAAGGGTTGCCGTTCCGCTGGTCAACTCCTTCTGTGAGCAGGGATCCGCCGATCTCGTCATGCAGTACTCGTTCCCGCTGGTCCTCGAGGTCCTCAACCGGATGGTCGGCTGCCCGGCCGACATCGGGACCCGCGTCGCCAACGGCATGGCCGCCCGGTTCGACACCGTCAGAGGTCAACAGGGCATGGACATGCTCAAGGAAGCGCTGATGGAACTGATCGCGTTCCGGCGCGAGCAGCCGGGCGACGACGTCACCTCGCACCTGGCCCATCACCCGAACGGCCTCAACGACGTCGAGGTGTTCGCCCAGCTGATGTCCTTCTACGGCGCCGGCTTCGAGGCCCAGCGCAATCTCATCAACAACGCGCTGATGCTCATCCTCACCGATGAGCGATTCCGGTTCGGCGACATCCTCGGCCGCAACCTGTCCACCACCGACGCCCTCGACGAAATCCTGTTCAACGACCCGCCGATGGCCAACTTCTGCACCACCTATCCACGGCAGCCGATCATGATCGACGGTGTGTGGCTGCCCGCCGATCAGCCGGTCCTGATCAGCCTCGCGGCGTGCAACAACGATCCGAAGATCCGCGGCGAAGCCTCGAGCAGTATCGGCAACCGTTCGCATCTGGCCTGGAGCACCGGCCCGCACAGCTGCCCCGCCAAATCGGTGGCCTACCTGACGGTCCAGAACGCCATCGACCAGCTCTTCGACGCGCTGCCGGAAATTCAGTTGGCCGTCCCGGCCGCACAACTGGAATGGCGGCCCGGCCCGTTCCACCGGGCCCTGACCTCGTTGCCGGTCGTCTTCCCCAAATCGCCGCCCCTGCCCGTGATGTAGCCACCCTCATCGCCCGGCCCGGGCGACCGCCGCGACGGTCGCCGGGTCGGGGCCGGGGTTCCGAGAAGCGACGGGGCACCGACAAGTCCCGCGATCAGTCGGAGGAGTGCGATGAGTCTGGGTAGTCACTACGCAAGCTCATCGCCGAGATCCACTGAGGCGCAATCACTCCCGATGGTAAGAGCCGTGGATCTCACCTGTGGGTACGGTGATCCGCAACCGGAGCGGCGACATTGGAATGTCGCGTGTGACGGGACAACTCAGAAGCAGTAGGGGAATTTGCACGTGGACGGATCGTCGGGGCCGAAGATCGCGGCTATCAGGCCGTTGATCAACACGTCCGCGGCGCCCGACCCGGTGCTGATTGCGATGTCCTGTGCGCCGGCAACCGACGGGGCGGCGACCTCGGGCTGTGTTGCCCCGGCGGCGGCTGTCATCGGGGTGGTGAGGAGGATGCCTGCCGTCACTGCCAGCATCGTCTTTCGAGTAATCATGGGATCCTTCGTTCGAATGTCGGTTGATGCGGGGTCAAGGGAGTGACCTGAGAAGGGCTGCTCCCAGACGGTTCGCTTCGGCGCAGGGTTCGCCTTCGCCGGTCTGGACGTGTGCATTGCGCACGGTGAGCACGATGCTGCCGAAAGCGGCCGGCGTTCTGGTGTAGCAACCCAGCTTGTCGACGGGCCCACTCGGGCTCGGCGAGTTGTTCACCGCCGTGCCGCAGGCTGCGAGAGGCATCACGGCTCCACCTGCAATCGACGCGAGACGGCTCCCGGGCCTGCCCCAACGCCCCTTTGGAGTGGACGAACCTGCCACGTTTTCGGACTTGGCCGGCCGGACGAGCCCTGGCGATTCTTGTCGGTGCCTGCCGGCAAAGCCGAATCCTTTCCGTGGCAATCATTTCCTGGAGCGGCCAGCCTGGTCAGTGCGGAAGCCCGTCGGGAAAGCAGACAGGCCGCCAGATCGTTCCGCAGGCAAGGTTGTTCAGATCGGCCGAGCCACTGGCAATTCCGCTGTTTGCGTTGACCTGCGTCTCGCTCGCCTGGGGTCCGATCGGTGTCTCGGCCTGCGCGGGAGCGATAGACACCAGAACGGCACCGGTCAAGAGCGCAGCAGGGACGACCGCGCGATGTACTCGAAACATTTCAGCCCGTTTTCTCACGTGGGATCCGGTCAAGGAGATGACCTTGATGACGTATCGAGCGGTCGGCCTCTCTCCGTTAACGCAACCAAACGACCTGCGTCACAGTCGGATCGGTGTGCCGTCAGGTGGGTTGAACGAGTCACCCGCGTTCTGGATCCGGTTCGGTCAGCAGACGCCGGGCACTTCACCGTGCAGGAGGATTCGAATGAAGCAGTCCGGATTCGCGCTGCCGGTACTCGGACCCGGCGCGGGCGTCACGCAAGGCGGCGGCACCGCGCCGACCAACGAGCGGGCCGTGTTCACCGCGGTGGTGTTCGTACCGGCCGATGGGTGTGCGTGGCGGATGCTGCCGCTATCGCTGAACGTCGACCGAGCGGTCCGCCGCGAGACGCCGCGGGCAGCGGGTACCGTCGCGTTCGACTGTGCTGGTCAGTTCGATTTATCAGGGAAGTTGTGATCGCGGCCGGGCACTCTGCTATGTTCTCTGCACGCCCAGATGGCACCGGCCGGTGTAGTTTAGTGGTAGAACATCAGCTTCCCAAGCTGAGAGTGCGGGTTCGATTCCCGTCACCGGCTCTCTTTCCCTCCCCCCTCGATACCGTCCTTCGGCTGCGCGATACCGCCTGCGGGCTCACGAACGAAATCCTTTGTCGCCCATAAACATCGGTCACCGGCGAACAACCGGCGGCCGATGTCCCTCGTCCGGGGTCGTCAGCTGACGCCGAGGTTGATACCGAACGCCAACTCGATCCACCGCACGGCGGCGGTGAACGCCGGGTACCACCCACCGCGGAGACCGAAACGAAGGCTCGTAACGGGTCGATTCCGGCGGAGGGGTTAGGCGGGGCGAATCGTGGCTACCCCTCCGGAGGTGCCGGGTGCCGTGGACGACTGCCGGCCGGGTTGATCGGCCGGTCCACGGCACGTGACTGTCGCACCGACCGAGACCTGTGACGACGGCGGAAGGAAACCGGACAGATGCTCATGCTCACGCCCACTGCCATCGAGGCCGTTCGCACCATCACCTCCGCGGACGGAATGCCCGACGATGCCGGATTGCGCATCTCCTCGAACGACGGCGCCGAGACGCTGCAACTCGCAGTAGCCGCGGGGCCGTCGGAGCAGGACCAGGTGCTCAACGCGGAAGGCCCGCGCGTCTTCCTCGACGAGCAGGTCGTCGACTTCCTCGACGACAAGATCCTCGACACCGGGCTGGGCCCGGACGGGCAGGGCACCTTCGTGCTCGCCCAGCAGGACCCGAACACCGCGGGGCGCTAGGCCGACGCCGATTCGGCTTCCGCGGCCGAATCGGCGCCCTCCCCCGCCCGACTGCCGGACCGAGCTAGTCCGGCCAGATCGGCGTGCGCTTGTTCAGAAAGGCATCCATACCCTCGCGGGCGCCCGGCAGCTGGGATGCGGCGGCCATGACCTCGAGCGCGATCGCGTAGGCGTCGTCCTCCGGGCGGTCCAGCTGGGCGTACAGCGTGCGCTTGCCCAGCGCCTTACTGGCCCGGCTGCCCCGGGTCGCCCTGGTGAGCAGCTCGGCGACCGCCCGGTCGAGATCGGCGTCGGGGACGGCTCGGTTGATCAGCCCCCAGTCGGCGGCGGTGTGGGCATCGATCGGGTCGCCGGTGAGGGCGAGTTCCATCAGGCGTTTGCGGCCGATCGCCCTCGCCACGGGAACGGCCGGAGTGTGGCAGAACCAGCCGCCCTTGCCGCCCGGGAGGGCGAAGCCGGCCGATTCGGCGGCGACGGCCAGATCGCAGGAGGCGACCAGCTGGCATCCGGCTGCCGTGGCGAGGCCGTGAACGCGCGCGACAACGACCTGGGGCACGGATTCGATGGTCGACATGACCTCGGTGCACAAGGTCAGCAGATCGCGCACGCCGAGCAGGTCACGGGCGGCGACATCGGCGAAATCGTGCCCGGCGGAGAAGACGGGACCGTTCGCGGCCAGAACGATCCCGCTCGCATCGCTGCCGCCGGCCCAGCGAAACGCGGACAGCAGCTCCCCGAGATGATCGGCCGAAAGCGCATTGCGCCGGTCCGGCCTGTTCATGGTGATCCGAACGGTCTCACCGTTGCGCTCGACGAGCAGGTGCTGGTACTCCGCTGTAGCCATATCCCCACGGTAGATCGGTCCGGCCGCGGTGGGGGCCTGCGAACCGGTCGAGCGCCCGGTGAGCGTGCCGTGGATCTACTGCGGGGCCGCGACGCAGGTCGTGGCGATCTTCTGGGTCGCCGCACGCGCCTTGTCGGAGTCCTCCTTGCTCAGGCCACCCATCGAGCCGTCGGTCACCTGGGCATTGCTGCCGGGCTTGGTCATCTTGCGCAGGCCGTCCTGCGAAATGCCTTCGTCCACATAGAGTTTGGCGGCGCAATCGGCGAGTTTCGCATCCTTGAGGCCGCTGGACTGCAGAGATTTCGACAGGTCGGCCTGGGTGATGGTCGGCTCCGAATCCTTGTCGGAACCGCACGCACCCAGAAGCGGCAGGGCGATGCAGACGGCGGCGATCAGCGAAATCCTCAACTGTTCCTCAATTCTCAGGCGTATCAGCTATGGCGCGTTCCGGTGGAACCGGACACGAACCGCGCAGGTGATACTGCCGCATCAGGCGGCCGGGCAACAGTCCGAGTCCTGCGAACACGGAGCGTTCACAACGGCGCCGCTCACCGATCCTTCGGCCGCGGTTACGGCGACCTCTGTTGGCGTAACGCCAATGATTGCTAGGGTGTCCCCGTTCCTCGTCGGCGTCCGATCTCGGTGCGGGAGTTTCGAAATGATGTTGAACCATCACCGGGTCGGCACCGGTGAACCGCTGGTCCTGATCCACGGCGTCGGCAGTCGCTGGCAGGTGTGGGAACCGGTCATCGACACGCTGGCGGCCCACTTCGACGTGATCGCGGTCGACCTTCCCGGTTTCGGCGGGTCCGACCCGCTACCGCACACCACGGTGGACACCCTCACCGACGCTCTGCACGCGTTCCTCACCGAACAGGGCCTGGAACGACCCCACCTCGCCGGCAATTCGATGGGCGGTCTGATCGCGCTGAACCTCGGCGCGCGCGGTGTGGCGAGTTCGGTGACCGCGTATTCACCGATCGGGTTCTGGTCCGATGCCGGGCGCATCTGGTGTCAGCAGGCGCTGGGCCGCGCGGCCACCCTGGGCCGGGGACTGCGCACACAACTGCCCGCCATCCTCGGCACACCGGCCGGGCGGACCGCCTTCCTGAGCATCGTCTTCGGCCGGCCGTGGGCGCTGGACACCCGGACCGCGGTCGAGACCGTGGACGGCGTTCTCGATGCCCCCGGATTCCGTTCGGCCCTGGCCTCTTTCGACCAGGCGCGGCTGCGCGACGGCGGCCGCCTGGCTCGCATCCCGGTCACGATCGCCTGGGGCAACCGCGACATCCTGCTCACCTATCGGACCCAGAGCCGGCGGGCGCGGCAATGGCTTCCCCAGGCCCGGCACATCACCCTGGCGGGCAGCGGCCACACCCCGTTCTACGACGACCCGGCCGGTTGCACGAAGATAATCCTCGAGCAGGTGCCTACCGGCGGGTAACCGCGGGGGCCGACCCCGATCAGCACGGAGTGAGCGATGAGCGACGTATCCCTGACCTTCGACGGTGATCGTGCCTACGTCGAACTCGACCGGCCCGACAAACACAACGGGCTCACCATCGACATGTTGAACGATCTTGTCCGGGTGGCGCGGGTGATCGGAAAGCGCGACGAGATTCGCGCCGTGATCCTCGCCGGCAACGGGCCCAGTTTCTCCAGTGGCCTCGATATCGCGAAGGCAACCGGCGACCCGTTGAGTATCGTGCGCAATTTCCTGCCCCTGCCGTGGCTGGGCACGAATGCTTTTCAGGAGGCGTGCTGGGCGTGGCGGCGGCTGCCGCAGCCGGTGATCGCGGCGGTGCACGGCCATTGTTTCGGCGGCGGACTGCAATTGGCCCTGGCCGCCGATTTCCGTTTCGCCACACCGGATTCCGATTTCGCCGTGATGGAAGTCGCGCACGGCCTCGTTCCGGATATGTCGGGCGCGGTCACGCTGTCGCGCCTGATCGGCGCGGACAAGGCCCTCCTGCTGACCATGACCGCCGATCCCGTCGACGCCGCCTATGCCGCACGAATCGGACTGATCACCGAGGTGAGCGAGGATCCGCGCGCCGAAGCCGAGAAATTGGCCGATCGCATCGCGGCCCGCCCGGCACCCGCCGTCGCCGCCGCCAAACAATTGTTCGAGCGCACCTGGCACGCGGGCACCCGCCGCACGCTGGGAATCGAACGGGCGACGCAGATACCACTCCTGGTCCGGCAAGCGCTCGGCCGTCGGTAGATTCGACAAAGGGACACACCGCCGATCCGGGAGTTACCCGAAAACGCGAGAAGGAAACCCATTTACCCGCGATTCGCTGTTAGCATTTTCACACTTTGCCAGCGAAGCCGGTGAACGGGGGCGCATCGGCGAGAACGGGAAGGGCTGCATTTGTCCAAGACCGTATCCGTCCTGCTGTCCGCGATAGCGGGCGCCTCGGCCGTCCTTCTGACCGTGACCGCGCCGGCGGCCGCCAACCCGAATGCCATCAATCCGATTCCGGTTCTCAACGGCACCACCGGATTACCGAATCTGGTCGGGCGTTCGCGAGCGATATTCCAGGTCACCGGAATGGCCAGCCCGAACGCCACCGAGAACTACAACGTCCTCGGCACCGACCTGGGAATCATGTGGGACAACGGCCGCGGCGAGATGCTCACCGCCTTCGGCGATACCGCCGGCGTGGGGCTGCCGAATCTGCTGGCCGGCAGTTTCTGGGCGTGGCGCAGCAATATCCTGGTGCGCAGTCACACCCAGGATCCTTCGGACGGCATCTATTTCGACAGCGCCGTGCGCGACGTGTTCGGCCAGGCGCGGGATCTGATCCCCAGTCCCAAGATTCCGTTCATCGAGATCAGCCGCATCCCGACCGCGGGAATCTCGGTGAACGGCGTGCAGTACATGAGCCTGATGTCGGTGAAGAGCTGGGACGACGTCGGCCAGTGGACCACCAACTTCTCGGGTCTGGCCGCCTCCGCCGACAACGGGGAAACATGGGCCGACCTCGATTTCACCCGCCGGCCCGACGAGGGCGGCAATGCCAACTTCCAGATGAACGCCTTCGTGAAGAGCGGCGGCTGGGTGTACGAATACGGCACGCCGTCGGGCCGCAATCACTTCGCCTACGTCGCGCGCGTGCGGGAGAACGACATCCAGAATCTCGCCGAATACGAGTACTGGGACGGCGGGGCGTGGCGTAAGAACGATGTGAACGCCGCCCGCCCGATCACCGGCGGGGTCGGCGAGATGTCGGTGATGTGGAACGACTACCTCGGGCAATTCGTCATGCTGACCACCGTCCGTGGAATTCGGTGGTGATGCGCCGGGCGTCTTCCCCGGAGGGGCCGTGGAGTCCGCCGGAGGTGCTGATCGATACACGTGAATTGCCCACCGCCTACGCCCCCTCGATCTTCCCGTACCAGACCGGGCGCGATCTGTATTTCCTCACCACGGTGCACAGTCAGTACAACGTCGTTCTCATGCGCACGACGCTGTAGGTCGCCTCGGATACCCGGCGCCCGGCCCCCGTTTCACTCGGCCGGGCGTCGCGCTGTAGCTGGCTAGACTCGCCCCATGGACGCCGCCGAGTGGGACGAGCGCTACGCGCAGAGCGAGTTGGTGTGGGGTGCACCGCCGAACGCGACGGTGGTGGAACACATCTTCGGTTTGGAGCGGCGCATTCGGCTGGTGCCCGATGTGCCCGGTGAAGCGCCACCCGAACTGCCGCGTGCCCTGGACCTGGCGTGCGGGGAGGGACGGCACGCGCTCTGGCTGGCCACGCACGGCTGGCAGGTGCGAGCGGTCGACTTCTCCCAGGTGGGCATCGACAAGGGCCGCACGGTCGCCTCGCGGCTTTCACGTTCGGTGCGCAGCAGGATCGATTGGGAATGCGCGGACGTCACCGATCTGGCCGGTGCGGGGATCGACGGCCCGTTCGAACTGATTCTCGCCGTCTACATTCATCTGCCCGCCGACCAGCGGCGCAGCCTGTTGCTCGCGGCGGCCGAGCGGCTGAGCCCGGGCGGCACCCTCCTCGTCCTCGGCCACGACACCACCAATATCGCCGACGGTTACGGCGGGCCGCAGGATCCGGCGATCCTGTTCACTCCCTACGACGTGGTGGCGGATCTCGCTGCGGCAAAACATATTCGGATCGACACGGCGCAGCGGGTGCTGCGCGAGACCGAGGGACGCGACGCCATCGACGCCCTCGTGGTGGCCACCGCGATCGTGCCCGATCTGGAAGAGCAAGCGACGGCCACCCCGGACGCGTGATCCGGGGTGGCGACGCCTCACAGTCCGGCGCTGCCGGTGGGTAGCGGCGCCGGTCCGTGGGACTGTGCGGGCGGATCCGTCCGATCGTCACCGAATCGGTCGCGGCCGAATCGGTCACGGCCGAATCGGTCCCGGCCGAACCGGTCGTAACCGAAGCGGTCGTAACCGAGCGAGTCGTATCCGGACCGGTCGAAGCCCGAGCGGTCACGGCCGAACCGGTCGTATCCGGACCGGTCGAAGCCCGAGCGGTCGCGCCCGAATCGGTCGACACCCTGGGCGTTGAACCCGTCGGAGCCGAAGCCGTCGGCGCTGCACGGCGGGGCGGCGCCACACGGAACGCTCGCCTGCGCGGCACCCGCTCCGGCGACGGCGATACCGGCCGCTGCGAGGACAGCCAGTGCGACACCGGCCGCGGGACGACGAGCGGCGCGAATCGGGCCTGCGATCATGGATCTGTCTCCTCTCGAAATCCCGACCACAGCCGAAATTACCTCGGCAACGGCGGCCCGGCATCGGGGTATTCCCGGAGATGGAACCTGAGATTCGATGATCCACAGGCCTTTTCGCACCGATCAATCCATGTCCGCCCAGCGTCGCAGCCACGGCTCCACCGTCCCGGCGATGAGATCGAAGCCACTGCGAAACGAATGGGCCTGGCCCGGAATCACTTTCACCTCGGCCGCATCGGCGGAGTCCGGAATTCCGAAGGGATCGCGTTCACCGTTGATCACCACCACATCGGTGTGCGCGGACGCCGCCAGCAGCTCCTCTCGCCGCGTCTTCTCCGGCTTACCTGGCGGGTGCAGCGGAAACGACAGCGCCAGTATGCCTTTGGCGTCGGCTTCGACGGCGGTCCGGCAGGCGACCCGGGCGCCGTTGCTGCGCCCGCCCTGGATCAGCGGTATCCCGGGCGCCTGCTCGCGCAGGGCCGAGACGATCTCCAACCACGCCGCATCCTGCACCGTCGCCGAACCGGGTGCCCGCCGACCGGCGACCCGGTACGGCTGAATCACCCGCGCGACCACCCCGCCCAGCGCCACCGCGCGATCGCGGACCGCCAGCAGATCCCCGGCCTCCACCCCGCCGCCGGAACCGTGGGTGAGCAGCAGCAGAAACCGGTCGCCGGCCTCCCGGTCGATCTCCACCTCGGCGTCCCCCGCAGCTGTCTCGATGCGCACGGTGTCCACGGTAATCCCCGCTCAGCGGGGGCCTGCCACGCACCGGAAGCCGATATGACTCATCCCGGTGTCGACCATCTGCGGGCGACGCGCGGCGGGCCGGTACCGGCGGCAGTAGCTGTCGGCGCAGAGAAACGAACCGCCCTTGATCACCTTGCGCGGCACCCGGAACTGCGGCTGACGCGGGTCGAAACTCCGCTCCTGATCCCCACCGCGCGGATTACGCGGGACGCAGCATCCGCCGCCGCCCGGATGGCGCTCGGCGTACCAGTCGCCGGTCCATTCCCACACGTTGCCGGCCATATCGGACAGGCCGTAGTCGTTGGGCGGATAGGAACCGACGGCAGTCGTGTGTCCGTAACCGCGGTCGGGACGCCACGGGAAGTCGCCGTGCCAGTAGTTCGCGAGGCGCCGGTCTCCGGATTCTCCCTCCTCGCCCCAGGTGAATTCGGCACCCTCCACCCCGCCGCGGGCCGCGGCCTCCCACTGCGCCTCGGTCGGCAGCGCCCGGCCCATCCATGTCGCGTAGGCGGCGGCGTCCTCGTACGCGATATGCACTACCGGATGATCGGGCCGGTCGGCGATCGACGACCCGGGCCCCTCGGGATGCCGCCACGAGGCGCCGGGCGTCCAGCGCCACCACAGGTTCAGATGCCGCAGGTCGACCGGGCCGGCCGTCCGGGTGAACACCATCGAGCCGGGTTGCAGATTCTCGACCGGTGCTCCCGGAAAGTCGGCGGGATCGAGCGGGCGCTCGGCGACGGTGCGGTACCCGGTGTCGGCGACGAACCGTTCGTACTGGCTGTTGGTGACCTGCCGAGTTTCGATGGCGAAGGCATCCACGGCCACTCGATGGGCGGGCCGTTCCTCCGGATAGTGGCGGTCCGAACCCATCGTGAAGGTCTGTGCGGGTATCTGCCGCACGTCGGTGGCGATCGAAATATTCACGGGCCGTTCCTACGAATCGGGTGTGAAGATCTGCGCCCAGTCATTCTTCATGCTGACCACCGTCCAGTCGTTGCGACGCGCGTGCTCGAGCGCATTCTCGGCGCCGGCGACGTAGTCGAATTCCCGGTCCGCGTCGTCGTGCAGGATCAGCATGCGCAACGACGGCGCGCCCGCGAGTTCGGAGAACGACAGCATGGGCAGATCGCCGTTGGAATTGCCGACCGACAGGATGGGACGGCGGCCGATCCGGCTCCAGATTCGGACCGGTTTCTCCGGCCCGTCGTCGAAGAAATCCATCGCGGATTTGTAGAGCAGGTCGCTGCGGCCTTCCCGTTCCCGATAGGTCAACCCGAGCGCACTGCCGATCACCCGCTCCGGCGGCACCCCGTAGAGATCCCCCGCGACCGGGCGCATGAAATCCCGATCACCACCGGAGGCGATGTAGGTGGTGAATTCGCTGTCGCGCAGATACCACAGCAGTTCGACCATCGGAGCGAAACCGCAGCCGTGATACGGGCGGCCGAGGGTCGGGTGGTCGGCGTGGGAGAAGAATGCCGCCACCCGCGCGTCGTAATCCTCGACGCTGATCTCACCGAACGCGCGAGTTACCGCGCCCATCAACAACTTCAGATCGGTGTCGTCACCGTGGTAGTGCTTGACCATCGCCGTGCCGAGCCACTGCAGGTCCTGCTCGTAGGCCGCGCGCCACGGCTGTTGCGTGCGCAATCGCGGTTCCTGCTCGGCCATTTCGGCCAGTCGCCGGATGGTGAAGTCGAGCTGAATCGGCATCGGCTTCTCACACCACAGGGTGCCGTCGTTGTCGAATACCGCTATCCGCGCGGACGGTTCGACATAATCGGGCCCGTCCCGATCGGTGACGCGAGCGACGAAATCGACGATGGCAGAAATGGTTTCACCGTCGTTCCATGATTCCAGCGACACCGCCATGGTCAGTCCCGGGCGAGGAAGTCGTGCAGTTTGGCGACCGCCTGGTTGATGGTGAAGGTGGCCGGTTCCTGACGCGGCGGAAATTCCTTGAACGTGTCGAGGAACGCCGTCGCGATGGCCGTCCCGTAGAAGGCGATGTAGTCGTGGTCGAGGAACCAGTCCCAATAGGTATTGGAGGTGACGTCGGCTCGCTCGAACGGGTCGGTGCGCAGATTGAACAGTTTCGGCACCCGCAGCGGGGTGAAGGGTTCGGCCCAGATTCCGAGCGTGCCCTGTTTGCGCTGCTCCATGAACACGATCTTCCAATTCTCGAACCGGATTCCGAGCACATCGCAGTCGTCGGAGAAATAGACCATGCCGCGCCGCGGGCTGTGTTCGACCTCGCCGGTGAGGTAGGGCAACAGGTTGTAGCCGTCGATGTGGACCTTGAAAGTCTTGTCCCCCACCGCATGTCCCTGTTCCAGCTTGTCGACGATATCGGGTTCGCCGGCCGCGGCGAGCAACGTCGGCAGCCAATCATGGTGCTGCACTATGTCGTTGGAGATGGAGCGGGCGGCGATGTGGCCCGGCCAGCGGATCACCTGCGGCACCCGGAACGCACCCTCCCAGTTGGTGTCCTTCTCGCTGCGGAACGGGGTGGTCGCGCCGTCGGGCCAGGTGTTGGCGTGCGGGCCGTTGTCGGTGCTGTAGATGACGATCGTGTTGTCGGCCAGGCCGAGTTCGTCGAGGGCATCGAGCACGCGGCCCACATTGCGGTCGTGGTCGATCATCGTGTCGTGGTACGGCGACTGCCAGAATCCCGCCTGCCCCACACTTTCCAGCTTGGTGTGCGTGCGCAGATGCATGTGCGTGAAGTTCAGCCAGACGAAGAACGGCGTGCCCGCCCGCTGCTGACGGGTGAGGAAATCGACGCAGGCCTCGGCCACATCCTCGTCGATCGTCTCCATCCGCTTCTTGGTCAGCGGCCCGGTGTCCTCGATGCGTTGTTTGCCGACGCGCCCGAAGCGCGGGTCCTCGGTGGGGTCGTCCTCGTCGGTCGCCCACGAGTGCAGCACCCCGCGCGGGCGTTGCAGGTCGTACAGCCGCGGGTAGGCGTCCTTGTGCGGATAGTCCGGCAGCTCGGGTTCCTCCTCCGCGTTCAGGTGGTAGAGGTTGCCGAAGAACTCGTCGAACCCGCGCACCGTCGGCAGGAATTTGTTGAGGTCGCCGAGGTGATTCTTGCCGAACTGCCCGGTCGCGTAACCGAGCGGTTTCAGCAGTTCGGCGATGGTCGGATCCTCGGGAGACAGACCGATGCCCGCGCCGGGCACTCCGACCTTGCTCATCCCGGTGCGGTAGACGCTCTGCCCGGTGATGAAGGAGGCCCGCCCGGCCGTACAGCTCTGTTCGCCGTAGGAGTCGGTGAACCGCATGCCTTCCTCGGCGAGCCGGTCGATATTGGGCGTGCGATAGCCCATCAGGCCGTCGCTGTAGCAGCTGAGATTGGTGATACCGATGTCGTCACCCCAGATGACCAGGATGTTCGGCTTCGAATCCGGCACAGCGGCCTCCTTCGGCGCAGGTGAACTACCCTGCCGACACCCTGCCCGCGACCACCCGCGGACACCTCACCCGCGACGGGTGATTGCGGTGAGCCGGCGGCCGCGTGTTCATCTCGTCACATCGCCCGGTCAGCGCTTTCCAACCCCATTACTCATCGGTAATATACGCTGTAAGTTACCCGCGAGTAGAAGGCGGATATTCCGTTCGACTACCCGGTGTGGAGACACATGGGCGGGAACGGCACACACCGACCCGCACCGACTCAACGGAGAGTGAGTAACAGAGATGGGCCATTACAAGAGCAACGTCCGCGACCTGGAGTTCAACCTCTTCGAGGTGCTGGGCATCGGCTCGGTGCTGGATTCCGGCGCCTACGGTGACCTGGACACCGACACGGTCAAGAACATCATCGACGAGGTACGCCGCCTGGCCGAGGGCCCGGTCGCCGAGTCCTTCGCCGACGCCGACCGCAACCCGCCGGTGTTCGACCCCAACACCCACAGCGTCTCTATTCCGGAGTCGTTCAAGAAGTCCTTCAAGGCCTACGAAGAGGCCGGCTGGAACAAGGTCGGCCTGAACGAGGAACTGGGCGGCCTGCCCGCGCCGCGTTCGGTGGTCTGGGCCCTCAACGAGATGATCCTGGGCTCGAACCCGGCCGTCGCGATGTACGCCGCCGGTGGCCCGTTCGGCCAGATCTTCTGGAACAACGCCACCGACGAGCAGAAGAAGTGGGCCGAGATCGCCGTCGAGCGCAACTGGGGCGCCACCATGGTGCTGACCGAGCCCGACGCCGGCTCCGATGTGGGCGCCGGCCGCACCAAGGCCATCCAGCAGGAGGACGGCTCCTGGCACATCGAGGGTGTCAAGCGGTTCATCACCTCCGGTGACTCCGACGACATGTTCGAGAACATCTTCCACCTGGTGCTGGCCCGCCCCGAGGGCGCCGGCCCGGGCACCAAGGGCCTGTCGCTGTTCTTCGTGCCGAAGTTCCACTTCGACTTCGAGAACCGGACCCTGGGCGAGCGCAACGGCGTATTCGTCACCAACGTCGAGCACAAGATGGGCCTGAAGGTCTCGGCCACCTGTGAGGTCACCTTCGGTGGCCACGGCGTCCCGGCCAAGGGCTGGCTCGTCGGCGAGGTCCACAACGGCATCGCGCAGATGTTCGACGTGATCGAGAACGCCCGAATGATGGTGGGCACCAAGGCCATCGCGACCCTGTCGACCGGTTACCTGAACGCGCTGGACTACGCCAAGCAGCGCGTGCAGGGTGCGGATCTGACTCAGATGACCGACAAGACCGCGCCGCGCGTCACCATCACCCACCACCCGGACGTGCGCCGCTCGCTGATGATGCAGAAGGCCTACGCCGAGGGCCTGCGCGCGATCTACCTCTACACCGCCGCCCACCAGAACGAGGACATCGCTCAGCTGGTCTCCGGTGCCGACAAGGACCTCGCGTTCCGCGTCAACGACCTGCTGCTGCCGATCGTCAAGGGTGTCGGCTCCGAGCGGGCCTACCAGTACCTGACCGATTCGCTGCAGACCTTCGGTGGTTCCGGCTTCCTGCAGGACTACCCGATCGAGCAGTACATCCGCGACGCGAAGATCGACTCGCTGTACGAGGGCACCACCGCCATCCAGGCGCAGGACTTCTTCTTCCGCAAGATCGCTCGCGATCGCGGCGTGGCGCTGGCCCACGTGGCCGGCCAGGTGCAGAAGTTCATCGAGTCCGAGGCCGGCAACGGCCGCCTGAAGGGCGAGCGCAAGCTGCTGGCCACCGCGCTCGAGGATGTGCAGGCCATGGCCGCCACCCTGACCGGTCACCTGATGGGTGCGCAGGAGGACGCCAAGGAGCTGTACAAGGTCGGCCTGGGTTCGGTCCGCTTCCTGATGGCGGTGGGCGACCTGCTCATCGGCTGGCAGCTGCTGCGTCAGGCCGAGGTCGCCATCAAGGCCCTCGACAACGGCGCCACCGGTTCCGACGAGGCCTTCTACAACGGCAAGGTCGCCGTGGCTCAGTTCTTCGCCCGCAACGTGCTGCCGGAGCTGACCTCCACCCGCACCGTGCTGTCCAGCCTGGACAACGACGTGATGGAGCTCGACGAAGCGGCCTTCTGATCGCCTCCTCGTCCACCGCGTGAATGCAGCGGCCCCGCCTCCCGCCGGCGGGAGGCGGGGCCGCTGCCGTTCCGGGTCCCGAATGCGAAGGGGCTCCGGGTCCCGAATGCGAAGGCCCGGGCAGCGATCCGGACGGCACGCCCGGACCGCCGGTCCTGCACCGGAATCGAGACCGGGTAATAATGTCGGCACTGGAGTGCCCCGGGGTCTGGTGCGCCATACATAAACCGAGACAACCGAGACAACGCCGTGCCGTGCCGATGTGACGAGAGTTTCGTCGGCATGTAGCACGCCGTCCGCCGAGGGCAGGCACAATACCCACGGCGTGACTCATGGAAGGAATTCGGAATATGAGACGACTGTCCGCACTGGCTGGAGCTTGCGCGGCGGTCGCGCTGCTGGGCCTGACGGCATCGCCGGCCGGAGCCGACCCGAACAACATCAATCCGATTCCCGGACTGAACGGCATCAACGGATTGCCGCAGCTCCCGGGCCCGACACAGGCGGTCTACCAGGCCACCGGGATGGCCTCGCCGAACCGGACCCAGAACCAGAACGTGCTGGGCACCGACCTCGGCATCATGTGGGGCGACGGGCGCGGGCAGATGATCACCGCCTACGGCGACACCGCCGGCCTCGGCGTGCCGAACGTGCTGGCCGGCAGCATCTGGGCGTGGCGCTCGAACGTGCTGTTCCGCAGCCCGGCCGACGCGGACCCGGCGGCGGGCGTGAACTACACGAGCTTCGTGGACAATCCGCTGCCCAGCCCGAAGATTCCGGGCATCGAGATCAGTTTCATTCCGACCGCGGGCATCTCGGTCAACGGCGTGCAGTACATGTCGATGATGTCGGTGCGGGAGTGGGGCCCGGACGGACACTGGGACACCAACTTCTCCACCCTGGCCGTCTCCGGTGACGACGGCCAGTCCTGGGCGCAGCTGCCGACCACCCGCCGCGGCAACGAGAACGGCTTCCAGAGTTTCCAGCAGAACGCCTTCCTGAAGGCCGGCGGCTACGTCTACAAGTACGGCACCCCGGCGGGCCGCAACCAGCCCGGATTCATCTCGCGGGTCAAGGAAGCCGATATCGCCAATATCGACGCCTACGAGTACTGGGACGGCGGCGCGTGGAAGCCGAAGGACGCCAACGCCGCCAAGCCGATCGTCGGCGGCGTGGGCGAGCTGTCGGTGCAGTGGAACGCGCATCTGGGCCAGTACGTGATGCTGACCACCGATCCCTTCGACTCCGTGGTCATGCGGACCGCGCCGAACCCGGAGGGCCCGTGGAGTGCGCCGCGCGTCCTGGTCGACGTGCGCGATCTGCCGACCATGTACGCGCCGATGATCTACCCGTATCAGACGGGCAGCGACCTGTACTTCCTGCTCACCATGCACAACCAGTACAACGTCGTGCTCATGAAGACGCCGCTGTAGAAGTGCGGGAGCCGGAGGCCGCGAGGACATGAAGACGGCTCCGTGCGGTTGCCGGGTCGGGGGTCTGGCAACTGCACGGAGCCGATCTGATTATCGGGACCGGGCTCGGGGTGTTACACGATTCGTTTCGACACCGGAGAAATTTTCGATCGGGGCAGCGGGGACAATCGAGAGCGGTGGCGGTGCAGGGCGCTGGTCTCCCGCCGCGGTACAGCAGCAAGCAGAGCTCGGACCTGCCGAAGCTCGGACGACTCTAGGAGAAGAGTATGCAGCTGGGAATGATCGGGCTCGGCCGAATGGGTGCCAACATCGTGCGGCGCATCGTCAAGGACGGTCACACCGCGGTCGGATACTCCCGGCACGAGGACCAGATCAAGGAATTCACCGACGAACTGGGCGACAGCTTCCAGGGCGCGACCGACTACCCGGCCTTCGTCGCGCTGCTCGAGAAGCCGCGCGTGGTCTGGGTGATGATTCCGGCCGGTGCGACCGGCGCGGTCATCGACCGGATCGCCGAACTGCTGGAACCGGGCGACATCATCATCGACGGCGGTAACAGCCGCTACCACGAGGACATCGAGCGGGCCAAGGCCCTGGCGCCCAAAGGCATTCACTACCTCGACATCGGCACCTCCGGCGGCGTGTGGGGGCTGGACCGCGGCTACTGCCTGATGATCGGCGGCGAGGCCGAGCAGGTCGCCCATCTGGAACCGCTTTTCCAGTCGATCGCACCGGGTGTCGACGCCGCCGAGCGCACCCCCGGTCGCACCGGTGAGCCCTCTCCCGCCGAACAGGGCTACCTGCATTGCGGTCCCGCCGGTGCCGGACATTTCGTAAAAATGGTGCACAACGGCATCGAATACGGCGCGATGGCCGCCTACGCCGAAGGCCTGAACATCCTGCACAAGGCCAATATCGGCAAGGAACTCGACGACGCGCATTCGGCCGAGGTGTCCCCGCTGGAGAATCCGGAGTACTACCAGTTCGACATCGACGTGCCGGAGGTCACCGAGGTGTGGCGGCGCGGTTCGGTGGTCGCGTCCTGGCTGCTGGATCTGACCGCGGCCGCGCTGCACGCCGATCCCGACCTGACCAGCTTCGGTGGGCGAGTGTCGGATTCGGGCGAGGGACGCTGGACCATCCACGCCGCGATCGACGAGGGTGTGCCCGCCCCGGTGCTCTCGACCGCGCTGTACGAGCGGTTCTCCTCGCGCGGTGAGGCGCTCTACGCGGACAAGGTGCTCTCGGCCATGCGCAAGGCGTTCGGCGGGCACAACGAGCTGCCGGGCACGTAGCCGCAGGCGCAGTTTTCGCGCCCGGTTCAGCTCAGGCTTTCGACGGCTCGGCCGACCATGTCCAGCGCCGCCAGTGGTCCGAAGGTGAGCAGGTAGCCCAGTCCCCAGAGGAATGCCATGATGTCTCCGCTCAGTCGAATTGCCGGTCGAGCCAGTCGATGGTCTGCATGCCGAACAGGTCGGTGCCCCAGCCGTAGAGGTCGGTGAGCATGGTGACCATCGAGCAGTCCGTGGGCTGGTAGGTGACGTCGGTGCCCTGCGCCCGGTAGGTCTCGGCGAGATCGCGCGAATCGGCCGCCGGGACCAGCGACATCGGCGAATCGTCCTTCGCGCACGAGGCGATCAGCACCTTGGACTTCGGCGCATCGGACCGGCCGAGCCGGTTGTCGTCGAACACCGGCTGGAACGCCGGCTCGTCGGCGGGACTCAGCCCCGAGTCGAACATCGCCCGCAGCGGAACGAACGGCATGCTGAAGTACGCGTCCTGGCATTGACCGCGGAATACGTCGGCCACCGCCCGGCCGGCCTGGTTCAGCTTCGAATCCAGCCGCATCTCAGGATATTTCGGCTCCAGCCCGAGCAGGGTCGCGAACGCGAAGCCCGAACCCACCGATCCGTCGGCGACTCGCATGAAGTTGCGCGGGTCGACCACCATGCCTTCCAGCACAGTGGATTTCACATTCAGCTCGGGCGCGTAGGAGGGTTGCAGTTCGGCCGAGAAGCCGGCACCGACACCGCCACCGGCGATCCCGAACAACGCGATTTGAGCCCGCGGGTTCAACTCGGCCTCGGGGAAGTTCAGCGCCGCGCGGGTGCCGTCGAGCTGAGTGTGCGCGGCGTACTTACCGGCGAAGACGCCGTGCGGGGCGCGGTCGGCGTCGTTGCCGACGTCGGAGATCATCACTGCGTAACCCTTGCCGAACATCAGCGCCAGCGGGCCGAGCGCCGACCAGGACGCGCCGTCCAGCGGATCGCCACCGGTCCACTGGGTGCTGGGATGGCAGTTCCAGCCGACGCTGTCGTTGGCCTCCTGATAGGAGACGACGTGCTTCTCGTGCGCGGGCTTGCCGTCTCGCGGAATCATCAGGATTCCGGTGCTGATCGCCGGAGTGCCGCCGTCGCGTTCGGTGGTGACGTACATCAGCTTCCAGGCGTCGAGATTCGCCGGCTTCACACCGGTGAACATCACGTCGACCTTCTTGGCCTTCAGCACCGTGCCGGGCTTCTCCGTACCGGTCAGCGGCGGTTCCCGATAGAACGGATCGTCGGCCCGCAGCGCCTGGAAGGCCTCCTGCGGGCTCGCCGGGGTGGAGCCCTGGAGCGAGCCGACGACGAATCCGTTGAACACCTGATTCGGAGTGGGTGTCTGCGGCGCAACGGGTTCCGCGTCGGCAATTCCGGACACTCCGGCGCCGGCGGCACAGACCAGCGCAAGGGCGGTCGCCGCCGCCACTGTGTACCTTCTCATCAGCCCTCCTGGCCCGCCGGTGTGACCGTCATTTCCTGTGCCGCCGAACCCAGCAGTTGCGGGATGTTCAGCAGCGGCCGATGGGATTCCAGCTGCACCTCGTACGGGGTTCGCAGCGTGGCTTCCAATGCGGGCCAATTGTTTTCGACCTGCCACTTGTATTTGGGCAGCAGTTCGGTGGTGATGTAGTCCCAGCGGTCGTCGAATGCCGACCAGTTCCAGCTCGGCAGCGGCAGGCCGAGGATCATCGGGCGGCCGTCGGCGCCGGTGAAAGGCACGCGCACGGGCCGGAATTCGCGGGGCGGTACGACACCGGCCACCGATGGCGAACCGGCGGCGCCGCTGAGGTAGGTGATCGCCGCACCGACCGGCCCCTTGTAGTCGCGCACCTGGTCCCACTGCGCGCCGATCGCCCACTGCTGTTCCCGGCGCAGCAGGGCCGCATTGCCGGCGGCGATCCGATCGCGCGTGCCCGAGGCCACATCGCGCCAGGCATTCATGATGTCGGCGCCGAACAGTCCGGCCCGCTCGAATTCCGCGAGCGCGGCGAGACCACCGGTGACGTAGGCGTCGTGCATCGGCATCAGGTCGGAGAAGATGTTCTTCTGCATCACCAGGATCATGCCGAGAATCCAGTGCAGGTCGCCGGGGGTGATGCGCGGTGCCGCGTCGGCCAGCGCACACAGTCCCTCCGGCAGCATCGCGACCGCCTCCGGGCCGGCCGTGCGCTGGACGGCGCCGAGGACGGTATGTGCGGCGTCGGCGATACCGGGCAGGTCGTAGAGGGTTCCCATCAGTTCGGCGTCGACGAGGCCGCCACCGAAGTCGGCGCCGACCTGACCGCCCATGCCGGCCCACTGCAGTTCGCGGTGGCCGAGTTGCAGATTCTCGTAGTAGCGATAGGACTTGATCAGATTGTCGCGGTTGGCCTCGACGCCGGTCCGCGGATCCCAGCTGCGCAGGTCGATACCGGCCTTCTCGGTGGCGTCCACCAGCCAGTACTGATACAGCAGTGCGGCGTACCGAGTCGGCGTCACGCCCTCGGCCCGCGCCTCGTCGAGCAGGCGGCCCAGTTCCGCGCGGTCGTAGGGCAATTCCGGATTCACCCCACCGGGCGAGTGGGCGGCATCGCGATTGACCAGCGGCAGGTCGAGATACCGGTCGAGATCGGATGCGGCGGCGGCCGGGGCGGCGCCGAGTGCGCCCAATCCGACGACCGCCGCGAGAATCAATCCGGCGCCGCGCGCAATTGCGCTGATACGCATACGTCTCAGCCCTCCGCTATCGGTTCGATGATGGATCGGCGGATTTCCGCCGGGATCGGTAGCTAATCAATAGCCGAAAGCAATAGGACGCGATTACGTCCGCTACCAGGGCGGGAACGCTCCGCGAATACTCGCCAACCAACTAGCGACCGTAAGGTTACCGGGAGATTATCAATCGCGGCTGCTGCTGCCACCCGATCCCGACCGGAGCAGGCGTCGACATTCTGTTTCTATTGCCGGATGGAATTAGCTGGTAGTTGACCGTTTATTCGGACTGCATCGGTTACGGAAGCAGTCCGAGGCGAACACCAATCGGATGACCGATATCACAATTCGATAACTTCGGTATTACCGGCGGCGGTGCTTTTCAACCATCGACAACGTGGGACGCGGCGGGCGGAACGAGTTCCGGTGGCCCGGGCCCGGTGTGCGGCTTCCGGGGCAGGGGCGCGGTCGGCGACCACGGGTAGGTTCCGGCGCCTCGAACGGCTACGGTCGGTCCATGCGCAACGTTGCCGGGATCGTCCTCGCAGTAGCCGCAGTCGCCCTCGCGGGGTGCTCCGGCGGTGGGGGCTCCACCTCCACCACCACCACGACCGGCCCCAGCGCCGCACCGGGCACGACGGGCGCCACCCCCGCGACCACCACCACCGGTAACCAGCAGGACTGCGCCGCAGGCTATCTCGCGCAGTTCACCACGCGGCAGAAGCTGGCGCAGCTGCTCACCGTGGGCGTCAAGAACGCCGCCGACGCCGAACAGGTGGTGCGCGGGGAACAGGTGGGCGGCATCTTCGTCGGCAGCTGGACCGACCAGTCCATGCTGTCGGGCCAGGGACTCGACCAGGTGAAGGCCGCCGCGCGCACACCACTGATGGTGACCATCGACGAAGAAGGCGGCCGGGTCTCGCGGTTGCAGAACCTGATCGGGCAGGCGCCCTCGGCCCGGGTCGCCGCGCAGACCATGTCGACCGACGAGTACTACCAGCAGAGCCTGGCCCGCGGGCAGGCCATGAAGAAGCTCGGCATCACCGTCGACTTCGCGCCCGACGTGGACGTCAGCGACGAGCCCGACGACGCGGTGATCGGCGACCGGTCCTACTCGCAGGATCCGCAGGTCGTCACCGACTACGCCGGCGCCTACATCCGGGCCATGCACGATGCCGGTGTCGGCGCGGTGATGAAGCACTTCCCCGGCCACGGGCACGGGTCCGGCGATTCCCACACCGGCGCGGTGCGCACGCCGCCACTGGATCAGATGCAGCAGGTGGATCTGGTGCCGTTCCGGAACCTGATCGACTCCGGCGCCGCGGTGATGGTCGGCCATCTGGACGTTCCCGGGCTGACCACGCCCAACGTTCCGGCGAGCATCAGCCCGCAGGCGATGGCACTGCTGCGCCAGGGCACCGGCTACAACGCCAAGCCCTACGACGGCCCGATCTTCACCGACGACCTGAGCGGCATGGCGGCCATCACCGCCCGGATGGGCATCGAGGACGCGGTGGCCGCCGCCCTGGAGGCCGGCGCCGACGACGCGCTGTGGATCAGCACCGACGCCGTCAGCTCGGTGCTCGACCGGCTCGAGCAGGAAGTTCGCGACGGGAAGCTGACCATGAAGCAGGTCGACGATTCGGTCCTGCGGGTGGCCAAGTACAAAGGCATCCAGCTCCCCTGCTGAGCCCGGCTTCGGCGAATCGGCGGCAATTCGTTGTTCTCCGAAACTTACCTTGGAGTAAGATAGGGGTTTCGATATGGGCTAGGAGTGTGGATGGCAGGCGGAACGAAGCGGCTTCCCAGGGCGGTTCGTGAGCAGCAGATGCTGGACGCCGCCGTCGAGGTCTTCTCCCGAAAGGGATATCACGACACGTCGATGGATGCCATCGCGGCCGAGGCCAAGATCTCCAAGCCGATGCTGTATTTGTACTACGGCTCCAAGGACGAACTGTTCCGGGCCTGCATTCAGCGCGAGAGCGCACGGTTCATCGAGGCCGTAGCGGTGGCCGGCAACCCCAAGCTCACCCCGCACGAGCAGCTGCGGGCCGGGCTCGAGGCATTCCTGTCCTATGTGGACAACAACCGGCTGTCGTGGTCGGTGCTGTATCGGCAGGCCCTCGGGCAGCAGCCGTTCGCCTCCGAAATCGCGAACAGTCGCGAGCGCATCATCGAACTGACCGCGAAACTGCTCGAGTCGAGTGCCAAATACGCCGAGCCCGGAACGGATTTCGACATCGTCGCGGTGGCGGTGATCGGCGCGGGCGAGGCGATCGCCGACCGGATCGCCAGCGGTGAGGTGGATGTCGCCAGCGCGGTCGACCTGCTGGACAATCTGGCCTGGCGCGGTCTGGCCGGTAAGAAGAAGGCCGAGTAGTACCGGCGAATCGCGCGGTCCGAGTTGCGCGGCGCCGTCGGCACCTGCCAGAGTGCGGATTGCAACAGACGGCCGGATTGCCGATGCGGCCGCCGATTCAACGGGGCGGAATTGTTCGGACTTCTCACGCCGTGCGCGCACAGCGCGGCGAAATACGGCCTGGACGCGGCGGATTGGCGCACGCATATGTGCGGCCTGTGCCTGGGCCTGCGCGACGGGCACGGCCAATTGGCCCGCACCGCGACCAATACCGATGCGATCGTGCTGAACGTGCTGACGGAAGCACAGGCCGGCGAGTCCGCGCGAACCGCGGCCGGACCGTGCGCGCTGCGTGGGATGCAGCGGGCCTCGGTCGCCGCGGCCGAATCCCCCGGGGTGCGGCTGGCGACCACCGCGTCACTCCTGCTGGGAGCGGCCAAGATTCGCGACCACGCCGACGACGGCGATGCGGGCCCGCTGGTCCGGCGGCCCATGCGGAAGGTGGCCGATCGCTGGTTCGCCTCGGCGCGCGCGAACGCCGCCGACATCGGGCTGGATATCGAACCGCTGATCGCCGCGATCGGCCGCCAGGCGGAACTCGAACAGGCGGTGTGGATTCACACGGCGTGCGGCGGGCAACCGCGTTTGCAGGCGGCACACGGGCGCGGGGCTGCCGCGATCGACTCCCGGGGCTCCGACATCGAAAGCGACACGCGGACAATCGGTTCCACACCGGCCGAGCTGCTCGCCACACTCACCGAGCCGACACAGATGTGTGCCGCGGAACTGTTCGCCCACAGCGCGGTGCTGGCGGGCCGACCGGAGAACACGCCGGCGCTCCGAGATGCCGGATGGCATTTCGGCCGCATCGCTCACCTGGCCGACGCCATCGAAGATCTGGACGACGACCGCCGCCGGAATCGCTTCAACCCGCTGCTCGCCAGCGGAGTGAGCGCCGAAGAGGCGCACGGCCTGCTGCGTGAATCCGACGCCGAAATCCGCCGCGCGCTACACCAGGCGAAGCTCGCCCACGTTCCCGCCGTCCGCTGGCTGCTGCTCGATCCGTTGCGCGGTGTCGTCCGGAAGCTGGGCCGAGCCGCGGCCGTAGCATGCGGCGACGCGAAAGCTGCCTGCGGCTGCGGAAAACGCGGCGGCCGAACGCTTTCCGACGGCGCCGATGCCGACGCCGCAGTACAGCTGCTGGGCTACCCTGTGGCGGCCGGGCACATTCGGCCCTCGGCAGCCGCAGCGGCCGTTACGGCGCAGCAGCCCTATCAGCCGAATCCCTACCAGCCCGGGACGTATCCGGCGCCGCCGCCGTATCAGCCGAACCCCGCTGGGCCGCAAATCGATCCGTCACCCTACCCCGACCAGGGACCGTATCCCGCGAGCCCGGTGCAGCCCTACGACATTCCGCCGCCGTTCGGCGATCGGCCGCCGAGCGATCCGTATCCGCCCTCGGACGAGCCGCCGCACGAGCCCCCGCGACGGCCCACCTTCTGGCAGGGCGTCGGGATCATCTGCGGGGTGTACTGCACCGGATACGCCTGCTGTGGCGGGCATCGGCGGCCGTGCAGCGGTGAACACCGGGATGCCTGGATACAACGCTGCGACTGCGATTGTGACGACTGCTGCGACTGCGAGGGCTGTGGCGATTGCTGCAACTGTTGCAACAGTTGCGGCGACTGTGACTGCGATTGCTGCGGCTGCGACTGCAACTGCTGACCCGGCCGCCGATCGCCGGCCGGAACGGCAACAGCCGCCCACCTTTTCGCCTCCGCCACATATCGAATCCCCCATGCGATCCGATATGCGGCCGCCGAGAAGGTGGGCGGCTGCTCGTGCCGTTCGCTGCTCAGCGCAGCGTCGCGGTCAGATGAGGGTAGCCCTTCTTCGGATGT